>CBEVZO010000083.1:0-9323 GCA_965554365.1 uncultured Anaerolineae bacterium | reverse complement strand
CCGTATCGCCGACGCGGTGGCGGCGTATGCGCGGGTGGCTAACGACTGCATCGTGGTCGATTTTGGCACGGCGACCGCGTTCACGATTGTGGTCAAACCCGGTGAGTTGATCGGGGCGGTGATCGCGGCAGGACTCGGTACGACCGCCGACGCGCTGATCAGCCGCGCCGCGCAGTTGTCGCAGATCGAACTCACGCCGCCGCCCTCCGTCATCGCGAAGAACACGATTCACGCGCTGCAAGCTGGCTTAGTGGTCGGACACCTGGCGCTGGTCGAAGGGTTGATCGACCGTATCCGCGCCGAGATCGGCCCCGCCAAAGTGATCGCGACGGGGGGGCTGTCGGTCGTGCTTGCGCCGCATACCGACCGCTTCGACATCGTCGATCCCTGGCTCACGCTGGACGGTCTGCGCCTGATCGCGGATCGTAATCCCCCGGCGAACCGCACGCAGCCGTGAGCATGAGCGCGTATCACCCCTACTGGTCAGAGATCGCGCCGCGCGCTACAATTCTCGCAAACCGACCCAGACTCAGGAGCAGCACCACGATGCGACATCTCAGGTTACTACGCCGACAACGTGTGCTGGCGGGCGCAATGGTTCTGCTGATGCTGCTGGCGCTGTCCAGCGTCGCCGTCGCCGGACCCGATGCACAAGACCCGCCGCCCACCCCGATCAGCCCGGTCCAGGCAATTGTGGCGGTGGAGCGCGCGATTGTGTTCCCGATCCCGGATCGCAACGCGGACCCGCTGACCTATTTGTATGAACGTGAGCGCACCCCCATCGTAGCGCAGCACATCGAGGGCATATTCTTGCTGACTGTTATCGACGCGCAGTTTGGCTGGGTGCTGACGGCACAGGTCGATCTCGAAGGTGATCTCGCGTTGGTTCCGCTGATCGTGTCCATTGCGGACCTCGACACGCAACCCGCGCCGCCTACAGCGACGTTCACGCCGTTCACGCCCGGTGATCCGAACACACCAGTTCTCACGCCCACGCCGTTCCCGACCGCCGATCCAAACGCGACCTTCCCAACGCGTACCCCACTGCCCACACGTACCCCGTTACCGGATGGTGCTCCTACGCTGACCCCCATCGCCGGTGATACTGATCCGAGCGCGCAAATGCTGCCCGGTATCCCGCCGCCGCTGATGATCACGCTGCCGCCGGACTGGGAAGAACTGCATTTCGTGTTCGCCGTGCGGACCTTTGACGATCTCGTGCGCAACATCCCGCTGTCGATCTACTTCGGCCCGCTGGATGCGGACGTGTATGGGTTTATTTATGTCTACTGGGGCTTCCCCAACACGATTGATTTTGCGGGGCAGTACAACTACTGGGCCGACGGGGTGCAACTGCTGCGCGGCTCGCTGCTCGGTGAAACGTGCAACATCGGCCTGTACGATCAACGCATGTTCCCTATTGGGACGTTTGAGGGCATCGGCGCGGATTATCAATCGTCGCTGTGCGAAGACGAAACGGATTCGGCAGGTTGGTTTGCGGCGTTGCGCGTCGGCGAAGGCTCGTATGCGTTTTACACGGCGATTGATCCCTGGAACGCGCTACCGGACTATCGCGATGCGCTGCAAACAATCCTCGACACCGTGCAGTTTGAGGATGCGCCGGTCGCTGCGCCCGCGCAGTAGGGGTATCAACCACAATAGTTGACGCGAACAGGACACCAGGGACGCAGCGAGTGATGTGTCCCTGGTGTGTTGAGACTATTGTTACGCGGGTGCTTGATCGCGCTCCAGTAAATCGCTGAGGATTGAAACCCTCAGCTACAGACAATCAAAGGACGCTCAAGCGCCCTCGCTTGCGGCGAACGAGGGCCGTTTACGGTCCTTCCGAAGTGTAGCCCGGTTCTTGCAGGGCCGGGCGATCCACATCACCGCATATTTTCATCTCTTTGTGGTGCCGCAGGCGGCATGGGTAACTCCTCTCCAACTCGATTGGAGAGAGGCCCGGGGGTGAGGTTTTACGCCATATCCACCAGATGCACGACGGTCACACCGTCGCCGCCCTCTTTGTGACCACCTTTCTTGTATTGTTTCACCAGCGGATGTCCGTGCAGCCGGTCGCGGATCGCGGCGCGCAGCACACCCGTGCCCTTGCCGTGAATGATGCGCACGAAGGGCATACCCGCCATGTACGCCGCGTCGAGATAGTCTTCCATCCTGGGAATCGAGTCTTCGACGATCTGCCCACGTAAGTCGAGTTCCAGGCCGGGATTCGCGCCGCGCGTGGATACCTCGTCGCGTCCGCGTGCCGGCCCACGTACCTCTCTGGAGCGTTTTTTCTGTTTCGCGTCGCGCTTGCTCTCACTCTTGGAGCGGTAACTTAGTTCATCCAGCTTGGTACGTAGCCGCAGTCGTCCGACCGCGACCTCGGCCTCGTTCGCGGATAGTTCGGTGATTTGCCCCTCGGTGTTCAGCGTGGCAACCCACACCAGATCGCCCAGCCGGAACTGCGGCTGATCGTCAGCGCGGCCATTGTCCGCCAACTGCGGCAGTGGCTCCGGGACCGGCAGCAGGTGATCTTCCATCGCGGGGAGTTCCTGCTCCACCTCTTTAATGATGTCGAGTGGCTGTCCCGCAGCTTGCAGACGCTTGCGCATCCGGCGTACTTCCTGACGCAGCGCCTCAAGCTCCTGCTCCGCTTCCTCACGCGCCGCAGCGATTACCCGGCGACGTTCATCCTCGATGTCCTCCAACTGCCCGCGCAGTTCAGATCGCAGTGTTTCGGCAGCAGTGAACGATTTCATGCTCGCGTCGGCAGCGGCACGGGATTCATCGCGCTTGCGGTGAATCTCGTCCAGCATTTCGTCCGCTTGCAGGTCTTCATCACCGACCAGTTCGCGCGCGCCTGCGATGATGTCACCCGGCAAACCCAGACGCTCAGCAATCGCCAGCGCGTTTGAGCGCCCCGGCAACCCAATCATCAGGCGGTACGTGGGCGCGAGCGTTTGCAGGTCGAACTCCACACTCGCGTTCGTGACACCGGGTTTCTCGTGCCCGTAAATTTTCAGTTCGGGATGGTGCGTCGTGACCAGCGTCGTGATGCCGCGTCCCACGAAATCGTCAAGCAGCGCGCGCGCTAACGCTGCGCCTTCGGTAGGGTCTGTGCCCGCGCCGAGTTCGTCCAGGATAATCAGCGTTTCATGATCCGCGAATTCCAGAATATCGATGATGTTGGTCATGTGTGAGGAGAACGTCGAGAGTGATTGTTCGATGCTCTGCTCATCGCCGATATCCGCGAAGATTTCTTTGAACACGGAGATGCGCGATTTTTCGGCAACGGGGATATGCAGGCCGCACTGCACCATCAGCAGCAGCAAGCCGACTGTCTTCAGCGCGACGGTCTTGCCGCCCGTGTTCGGCCCGGTGATCACCAGCACGAATGTCTCGTCGTCCATCTCAACGGTGATCGGCACCACCTCTTTGGGGTTCAGCAGCGGGTGCCGCGCTTCCTTGAGGCAGATCGTGCTGCCCGGATGCGGATGCGGCGCGTCGTAGAACCCGACGAGTTCCGGTGCGTTGGCGTCCAGTGCGTCGGCATACTTGGCTTTGGCAAATGCCAGATCGAGCAGCGCGAGCGTCTCGACGGTGCGCACGATGAACTTGGCTTCGTGCCCGACAAGCTCGCACAATTCGCGCAGGATGCGGCGGACTTCGTTTTCTTCCTCAAGCTGGAGTTCGCGCCATGCATTGTTCAGTTCCACAGTGGACAGCGGTTCGATGAACAGCGTCGCGCCGCTGGCACTCTGATCGTGGACAATGCCGGGAATACGGCCCTTGAACTCTGCTTTTAGCGGGACCACGTAACGTCCGTGCCGCTGTGTGACCAACACTTCTTGCAGATATCTCTGGTTGTTTGTGTTGTGGATGATGTTCTGCAACTTGGCATTCAGCCGGTCAAAGGCGATGCGCATCTCACGGCGCAGGTTGGAGAGCTTGGGACTGGCCGTGTCTACGACTTCGCCCGTGTCGTCCAGCACACGCGCGATCTCATGTTGCAGCGCAGTGCATTCTTCCAGGCGTTCCGCGATACCCGCCAGCGTGGGATACTGCGTGTGCAGCTTCCCGACAATGCGTCGCAGCGTGGTCGCCTGTCGCAGTGTGTGCCGGATGTTGAGCAGTGTCACGCCATCCAGCACCACGCCGCGTTCCGCTGCCAGCACATCCGGGCGCACATCGCGCGCGCCGCCGACGGTGACATGATCATGCGCCAGCAGCAAGTGCCGCGCCTCGGTAGTTTCGTGCAAACGGTCCTGTGCTTCGTCAAAATAGGGCGTCGGTTCCAACGCCAGCGCGAGGTCTTTGCTCGCTGAAAACGCGGCATACTCCGCGAGTTGGGTCAAGATTTTGGGCAGTTCAAGCGTCTGCGCCGATTTTGCGTTCATGATGTTGTTTTGGTCCTGTTGTGTTCGTCGTTCGTTCGCCGTATGTGTAGGGGCGGGGCTTGCTCCGCCCAATTGGGCAACCCGAGGATTACCCCTACTGTAAACTTTTTGTCGTTTCCAAACAAAAACGCCGTGATGTGTCCATTCGACACTCACGGCGCGTGTTGAGTTAACTCAAACGCGGATCGCGTGGAAGTACGCGGGGGCGCTACGTGATAAGGTGGCAGACCCCGGCGTGCAACAGCGCGGCAAGTGCCGATGCAGAGCAACGGTGAGTATCAGTGATTCGAACTTGCACAGGGCCGCCTCCTTTCTAAGAATGTATGCGCGCCGCAGCCCAGCGGCATTGCGCACCGCCGCACAGTATAGCGGGCCGCGCGTGGCTTGTCAACGGTTTTGCGCGCGGCGAACGGTTTACCTACCCCCCAACCCCCTGGCATGATTTAGAGCGCGAAGTGCGCTAAATTGGAAAGGGGACCGGAGGGTGAGGTGGATTTGTGTACACACCTAAAACTTGAAATGCCTCCCCCCGTCAAAAAACGGTTGACCGCCCCTTTTTGTCATGCTATACTGGCAGCGCCTCGGAGGGACTGTACGTTTCCAGGGCAGACCCGGAGGGATGGCCGAGTGGTTTAAGGCGGTGGTCTTGAAAACCACTGAGGCGTTATACGTCTCCGGGGGTTCGAATCCCTCTCCCTCCGCCAAGATTTACAACTCCATATTCGGGGAGGTGCCAGAGTGGACGATTGGGGCCGCCTGCTAAGCGGTTAACCGGCTAGTACCCGGTTCGCAGGTTCGAATCCTGTCCTCCCCGCCAGATCACAAACGCCACGACTCAACATGTCGCGGCGTTTTGTGTTGTGTAGAATAGTTTCATCCCCTGGTTAGAAGGGAAGTCACGGCGCACCGTCGTGGTGCGAAATCGTGAGCATTTCCCCCTCTCTGCGCGCGGTTCAAGGGCGGACAGGGAGAGGAGTAAATCAGCTACTTCACCCGACCTCAACGACTCACAGCGTCTTGAGTACGAACTGCTGCATGTTGCGCATGCGGCTGCTGATCAACTCCGACAGGCTGCGCATGACAACAAATCCCACGTCGGGATAATCCGCGAGCAACGCCATTAACGCTTCCCCGTTGAGCGTGAGCAGCCGGCTGTCGTTCTGGCAGACAGCGGTGGCTGTGTAGGCGTGCGGAGATACAAAACCCGACCATCCGACGAGTTTACCGGGTTGCTTGACGATGACCGTCGTCACACGCTCGGGGCGTGATCCAAGCTGCACCTGAATATGCACCTGTCCGGCCATCAATATGAATAGTGCCTCGGCGTGATCCCCTTCTTGAAAGAGCATCTCCCCGGCGGCGTATGTGGTTTCGGCGGCCAGATTCGCGATACGCTGGCGATGCGAGGCGGACAATGCGGCAAACAGTTCGCTGCGTTGGAGTACGTCTTGTACGGTTGTCATGACACACCCTCCGTTGCGCTTAGATGGGTACACTAACCCATCGTACCACAATTGAGGGTGTGCGAGGCACGAATCGGTCGGGGATGGTGATATTAGATCGCTGGCAACACAAACTGCTGAATGTAGCGCAGCCGCCCGCTGATCGCTTCAGCCACCTGTCGCAATGTGCAATGTATCACAAATACAGAGAGGATCATCATACAACGTGATGTTGTGTTGAGCCGAGGGGCGTGGGGTGAGGTAAACTCCAGCCAAAATCAAACAAAATGTGACCAGCCCCCCGCCGCATGGTAGACTACCCTCAGCGCGAGTTTTGACTACACACCAAAGTGATTGAAGAAACCATTATGCCACCTCAACTTCCCTCTATTCGACGCGGCGCAGAGCCGTTCTTTTTCGCGGGCGGTGCTGTCGGAGCCGTGTGTGTGCATGGCTTCACGGCCTCGCCGGAAGAAATGCGCTGGCTGGGCGAACATCTGCACGCCAATGGCCTGACTGTCTGCGGGCCGCGCCTCGCGGGGCACGGCACGTTAGAGTCTATGCTGCGCCGCCAGCATTGGACCGATTGGTACGAGAGCGTGCTGGATAGTATCGCGCTGCTGCGATCACACTGCACTACCGTTTACGCGGTGGGGCTGTCGATGGGGGGGCTGCTGAGTCTGCGTGTTGCGGCGGCGGGGTTGGTCAATGGCGCAGCGATTCTGGCGGCTCCGCTGTATGTAGACCAACCGCTGATGCCCTACGCGCACATCATGCGGCATGTGCGTCCGTATTACAAGCCCGACGTGACCGGCCAACTCGACGCCAGCGTGCGCGAGGCGCAGCGCGCGATGGGGCGCGAGGATTATGGACGCGTGTCGTATGATGTGCGCAATCCCACCGCTGGCGTCGCGCAGTTGTACGCGCTGATGCAGGAGGTCCGCGCGCACCTATCCGAAGTCACCGTGCCGTTGGCGCTGCTCTACTCCAAAGCGGACCGCACCGTGCCGTTTGAGAATATGCAACAGGTCGTGGACGGCGTACGCAGCACGGATCTGGTGCAGCATGTGCTTGAACGCAGCGATCATGTGCTGACGCAGGATGTCGAGCGCGAGACGGTCTACAAGTTGGTGTGGAACTTCATCACGGCCCGCACATCATAACCCACCATAGGAGCGTTTGAATTGCTGCAACTTTGGCGGGACGTGGGGCGTGATACACGCCTGATCATGATTTCCTATTTCCTATGGGGCATCGGTGAGGGGCTGTGGATGTTCATCCAACCGCTGTATGTCAAGTCGCTGGGTGCGTCACCGGATCAGACCGGATTTGTGATCGGGATGTGGGGCTGGGGCCGCCTGCTGTTTATCCTCCCGGTGGGCATCCTGGCGGATCGCTTTGGTGCGCGCAAGCTAATGCTCCCCGGCTGGTTCATCGGTTTCATCGGCGTGCTGCTGATCACGCTGGCCCCGGATTGGCGTTGGGCTGCGCCGGGCTTCCTGGTGTATGGCATCTCCGCCAGCGCGATCCCGATCAGTAACCTGTACATCACCCAGGCCGCCCGCCACGATCCCACCCGCCGCCCCGATCTCCCCGCCAGCGCCGCATTCACGCTGCTGTGGGCCGCCTATTCGTTGGGCATCGTTGTGACCCCCGCCATCGGCGGTTGGCTCGGTGACATCGCTGGTCTGCGTACTGTCTACGCGACGAGTCTGTTCTGGTTCACAGCAAGCGCCGTCGTAATCATGCGCACGCGCCGCTACCCGGTCGCCGCACGTCCGGCGCAGGGCTACGATTACGGGGGTTTGCTGCGCCAGTACTATGTGATCACCGCGTTCGCGCTGTTGACGTTCGGATTGGTCGGCGTGCTGGTCGGGCAAACGCTCTCCTCACAATATCTCGAAGAGGTGCGCGGCCTTTCCCGCACAACCATCGGTGTGTTGGGATCGATCAACGCGCTCGGCACAGTGACGTTTTCGCTGCTGCTCGGACGCCTGATCGCGTGGCGCGGTTTTTACGCGGCGCTGTGGTTGGTGCTGGCGTCATTTGCGTTATTTCTGTTCACAGGGTCGCCCGCCATGATGGTGATCGCCGTATTTCTGCTCGGCGCACACTATGCCGCGCGCCCTCTCGCCACCGCCGTGATCGCGCCCCTCGTGCCAGAACACCAACGCGGTCTTGCCTTCGCGCTGGTCGATACGCTGGCGGGGCTGGCGACGATCATCGGGACCAACGCGGCGGGGGTACTCTATACGGGTAATCCCGGCTGGCCGTTCGTCGCAGGCATCGTGGGTATCGTGACCATCACTGTGATCGGGGTGTGGCTGCTGCGCACAGGCTGGTTGAGTCCGCCGGACCGTAACGCTGCGCCCGTCACCACGTATAGTGAGGTAGAAGCGACCAGCAAGTGAGTAGAAAGCAGCATCCGTATGGCAAAACAATCTCAGCGACGCAAACCGCCCGATCCCGACCTGTTGACGCGCATTGCCAAGGACATGGTGCTGTCAACGCGGCTGATGTTCGACCGGCGCGTGAGTGGGACGGCTAAGCTGATCCCGCTGGCGATGCTCGGTTATCTGATCTCACCCATCGACCTGATCCCGGAAATCGCGTTTGGTCCCCTGGGGATCATTGATGACGTCACGGCGGTGGTGGTGGGGCTGCAACTGTTCATTCGCAGCGCGCCGCCAGGTGTTGTGCGCGAATATCGCGAGGGCCGACCGCCGCCGCACAAACGTCCCCTGCGGACCGGCAAAGAGCCGACGATCATCGAGGGCGACTACATTATCCATGATGATGTCACCTACGATGATCGCGACGCCCAGGAATAATCCATGCCATTTCTGTACCTGATCCGCCACCCGCTGACGGAACCCGATCCCGCTGTGCCCGCCTCCCTGTGGCGACTGAGTGACGCCGGACGCGCGCAGGTGACGCAGTTGATCGCTGCGCCGTTCTGGAAATCCGTGTGCGTCGTCTATACCAGCGAGCAGCACAAAGCCGCTATCGCGGGTGCGGCAGCGGCATTCAAACAGGGCATACCGCACCGCATCGTGCGCACACTGACCGAAGCACACCGTGATCGCTGGCTCGGTGGCGATGAATTCCGCGCCGCGCAGGAACGCTTTTTCGCTGAACCGCAGACGCCGCCGGTCCCGGAGTGGGAAGCAGCGGACGCCGCCCGTGTACGCTTCAGTGGCGCGATGACCGATCTCCTCGCACAGCATCCAGCGGATGAAGGGATCGCGGTCGTGGCCCATGCGACAGTCTTGAGCCTGTATGTGGCGCATCTGCGCGGCACAGTGGCGACCTTCGATTTCTGGCGCAGTATCGGTTTCGCGGCGGTGTGCGCAGTGGATCGCGTGTCCATGCAGCCGGTGACGGATTTCCTGACCGCGCCGTATGCGGGGCTGCCGGGTGCTGATCAAAAATAAGACATGGGACACGGATGAACACAGATGAACGCGGAAGTGCAGGGGCG
>CBEVZO010000082.1:0-9330 GCA_965554365.1 uncultured Anaerolineae bacterium | reverse complement strand
GTGTCGCCGTCGTGCAAATTCACCGTCAGGTCGTACAGCGCGGGCATATCCAGCGACCACAGCATGATATCGTCGGTGAACGGCTCGAATTCCAGCGTGATGGTCTGCTCTGCGCCCGGTACGAGGGTGACATCTACGTCATCGGTGGTGTCGTCGTCGGCAAACCACGCGTAGAGCTTCAACTGTGCCGGGGCGTTCCCTTGATTGGTCAGCGTCACATCTACCGCGAGCTTGATTGCATCCGTCAACACGTCGCGCGGCTTGACGAACACATTGGTGATATGCACCGGCGCCACGTAGCGCAGCCACACGTCGCGGTAGATGCCGCCAAACGCGAGGTAGTCCACCACGAATCCGAATGGCGGAATATCCGGGCGCTCGGTTGAATCGAGTTGTACCTGCACCACATTCGGCCCGGTTTCGTTCACATAGTCGGTGATGTCGAACGAGAACGGTGTGTAGCCACCCTTATGTTCCGGGAACGTGTGCCCGTTGATCGTCACTGTTGCGGCGAGCATCGCGCCGTCGAAGTCGAGAAACACGCGGCGACCGTTCAGCGGTTCGGGCAGTTCAAACTGTTTGCGATAGGTCGAGATGAAGGTGTACTCGCTGATATCGAAGTTGTGATGCGGCAGGAGCTTGTTGGTATGCGGCAGCGTGATTGGCTCGAAGGCGCTGTCGGGCGCGTCGAGGGGCAGGTCTTGCGGGGCGAACAGCCAGGTAGCGTTAAATAGTTGTATCGTGCGCACGGGAATTGTCCTTTTAACAAACACCGCCTAATAGTTAAGCGATTAACTATGGCGCGAAAATTAATCCCCGGACAGGGGGGCAGGCGCGGGGATGGGCAAACGCGCGAAAACGAACGGATTATCTGTTATTGTACCGCACCTTGCGCCCAAACGGAATATGCGCGCGGCAATTGCTTAGGGCTGGGCGCGTTCAAAAACAAGTCATTGGACACGGATGAACACAGATAAACACGGATTGAAGTGCGGAACAAGAGCAGAATGGGACGCAGATAAACGCAGATAAACGCGGATTAAAAACGAAAAGCGGTGGTCAATGTGCTAACCGCCTCCGCTTGTGCGTGGTTCGACACAATTATTCGCCGGGTGTGCTTTCCTTTCGCGCAAAATATGGATACTATAGTTTGCATCAGGTTATTTTTGTACGCTCCAGGGTGGATGTCTATGCTCGATTTCCAGAAAGAAACTCAACGCACGCTGCGGCGATTGTTGCCACGCATCACGCCGCTGCTGCCTAAGACCAAAGCCGACCGCGAAACCTTCGAGACGCGGCTGCGAGAGCATTTCCCGGTGGTGTTCCGGCTGCTGTATGAACTCTACGGGCAGCGCTATGACTTTTTCTATCACGTCGAACAAATTCTGATCTCCACCGCCGAGACGTTCGCCGCGCGCGACAAAGACCTCAAGGCGCTGGACGTACAGCGTGAGGGCGATCCGCTGTGGTTCCAGAGCGAGAAGTTGATGGGCGGCGTGTGTTATGTGGACCTGTTCGCGGGCGATTTGGAAGGCATTCAGGAACGCATCGCGTATTTTCAGGAGTTACAGATCACGTATCTGCACCTGATGCCGCTGTTCCGCACACCAGAGGGGCACAACGACGGCGGCTACGCGATCAGCAGCTACCGTGACGTGGACCCCAAGCTGGGCACGACCGAGCAGCTCCGCGCGCTGACGAAAGAACTTCGCGCGGCGGGTATCAGCCTGGTGCTGGATTTCGTGTTCAACCACACGTCCGACGAACACACCTGGGCGCAGAAGGCGTTGGCGGGCGAGGAAGAGTATCAGGAGTATTATCTGATGTTCCCCGACCGTACGCTGCCGGATCAGTACAGGCAGCATGTGCGCGAGATTTTCCCGGAGCAAGCGCCGGGGTGCTTCACCTATCGCCCCGAAGTCGAACGGTGGGTGTGGACCACGTTCCACAATTTCCAGTGGGACTTGAACTACGCGAATCCCGCTGTGTTCCGCGCGATGTTGGGCGAACTGCTGTTTATCGCTAATCTCGGCACGGAGGTGCTGCGGCTCGATGCGGTGGCTTTCATCTGGAAGCAGATGGGGACGCTGTGCGAGGGGCTGCCGCAGGTGCATACGATCATCCAGGCGTTTAATGCGCTGGTGCGGATCGCCGCGCCCGCGATGTTGTTCAAATCCGAGGCGATTGTGCATCCCGCCGAGGTCGCCAAGTACATCAGCCACGAAGAAGCACCGATCTCGTATAACCCGACGCTGATGGCGCTGCTCTGGGAGGCGTTGGCGACGCGCAAGGTCACGCTGTTGCAGCACTCCATGCTGCGGCGCTTTGATCTGCCGGAGGGCTGTACGTGGGTTAATTATGTGCGCTGCCACGATGATATCGGCTGGACGTTCGCGGATGAGGATGCGGTCGAGGTTAATGTGCAGGGCTTCGATCACCGGCAGTTCCTCAATCGCTTCTATACGAACAAATTCCCCGGCAGTTATGCGCGCGGCGTGCCGTTCAACTTCAATCCGCGTACGATGGATATGCGCATCAGTGGCATGGCGGCGTCGCTGGCGGGGTTGGAACAGGCGCAAGAAGACGGGGACAACGCCGAGCATCAGGAATTCGCGCTGCGCCGCCTAGAACTGATCCATTCTGTGATCATCAGCGCGGGTGGTATCCCGTTGATTTACCTGGGCGACGAGATCGCGATGCTTAACGATTATGGTTATCGCGACGATGCCGACAAATCTGATGACAGCCGGTGGGTGCATCGCATCCCGTTTGATACGGCGCGTGCTGCCCAGCGCACCGACGCGGACACTGTGCCGGGGCGCGTGTTCCAGACGTTGCAACGGCTGATCACGATCCGGCGCACGATCCCCGCGTTCGCTAACGGTAATACGCAGTTCATCGACACGCACAACGAGAGCGTGCTGGGCTACGTGCGTGGCGGTAAGGTGTTGGTGCTGGCGAATTTCTCCGAGCGCGACCAGGAAGTGCGCCTCGGTTGGATGCCGGATAACGCCGTCGATCTATTGACCGGAACGATCTATGCGCACCATGTGCCGGTCACTCTGGAGCCGTATCGCTTCTTGTGGCTTGCGCCAGGAGAAAAAGAACGCGCGGGCGAACGCACTTTAAAACATGGTGTAGTGGAAGGATAACTAACGATGACCGAAGACGGAACCCCATTTGACATTCATCAGGAATTGTCTGACGAGAGCGAATTGCTTGAAGAACAGGCTGAGATCTATCGAGAGCAGTTGCTTGAGCGTTTTGTGGCTTCACCCGAAGCGCAATCCGGCGGCGAAGAAGACGAACTTGTGGACGCGTTCTGGGTTGAGGTGCTGCTCGATTACGGTATGAGATATCTCGGCGTTACACCGCCGCAGATGACGCCGGATGAGATGCACGAACTGTTGTACGAGGTTTTCCCGGCGAAAGTATCAGCAGTCGAGTTTGACGCGGAAGAAGCATTCCGCGCGCTGAGGGCGTTCTGGCAGTATCTCAAACGCGAGTACGCGCTGGACAATGCCGACGCCTGTTTGAATGCCCTCAACGAACGCGCGTTACGCCGTTTTGAACGCGAAATGAACGATCCGCGCAACTATGGGATGGCGAAATCGATGGTCATGACGGGGGCCGCGCGCGGTTTCGATATGACCACCGAGGACGGTATCAATCAGTGGATGGCGACTCATCAACAAGAGATGCTCGAAGGCCGGGGCACGCCGATCCCTTTACCCGGCGAAACAGGCCGGGAAGCCGACTTCGCGCGCAGCAAGATGCGCAGTGCTAACCGCAAAGTCAAAATCAAACGTAAGCAGGCCAAAGCGAGCCGCAAAAAAAACCGCAAAAAGAAGAAGTAGGATTCTGTGGACGCGCGACAGTGCGTTCCTATATATTTTAGGAGCTATACCATCATGACACGTAACGTAATTGCAACCGAGGGCGCGCCCGCTGCGGTAGGCGCCTATTCGCAAGCCATCAGTGCCAAAGGGTTGGTATTCGTATCGGGGCAGTTGGGACTGGTCCCCGGCACGACGGAGTTCGTGGGCGCTACGGTCGCTGCGCAGACCGAGCAGGCGCTCAAGAATATGCGCGCGATTGTGGAGGCCGCCGGGTCGGATATGACGCACGTCGTCAAATGCACCGTGCTGCTGGCGGACATCGCCACGTTTAAGGAAATGAACGAAGTCTACAGCACATTTTTCCCTGATGCGCCCCCCGCACGTGCGGCGTTTGCGGTGAAGGATTTGCCGCTCGGCGGGCTGGTGGAGATTGAAGCGATTGCCGTCATCCCGGATTAATGCACGCTACAGGAGGAGAAGCATGGCCCGTGAAGTGATTAGCACGCCCCACGCGCCGGACGCTATCGGCCCGTACTCGCAGGGCATCCGCGCTAACGGCACGGTGTATGTCTCTGGACAGGGCGGGGTGCTTCCCGGTACGATGAAGTTTGCGGGGGACACCGTTGCTGCGCAGACCGGGCAAACGCTCAAGAACATCGCCGCGATTCTGGAAGCGGCAGGCACGGATATGGCGCATGTGGTCAAGGTGACGGTGCTGCTGGCGGATATTGAGAGTTTCGCTGAGATGAACGCGGTCTACAGCACGTTTTTCCCGGCTGATCCGCCCGCCCGCGTCACGTATGCGGTGAAGGACATCCCGTTGGGCGCGTTGGTCGAGATCGACGCTGTCGCTGTGATGCCGGATTAGGTACGGAGCAGCTATGCAAATCGAAATCCTGGGATCGGGCGGAGCGGTGACGACTCCGCGCCCGCTGTGCGACTGCCGCATCTGTGTTGAAGCGCGGCAGAAGGGTATTCCCTACAGTCGCACGGGACCGAGCATCTTCGTACACGGGCCGGATGTGTTGATCGACACGCCGGAGGAAAGCAAGCTCCAACTGGATCGCTCGCGTGTCAGCTACCGCCACGACTGAAGTCGTGCGGCATGAAAACGCCGAGATCTGACCCGCCCCAGTCTCACAAGAGACTACGTTAGGGACGAATAGATAGGCACTCCGGGGTGCTTCTCCAGCCCCGGACTCTGCGGGCAACGGTTAAACAGGTGTATGCGGTCGAAGCCAGTGCCGTTGCTGAAAACCGTCCGCTAACATGGGCCAGGAGAACATGATCCCGGCAACGGGAAAGGGAAAGGGAAACCTTTCACCATGCAACAAGTATTCGTGCTTGACACGAACTACCAACCGCTGATGCCGTGCCATCCGGCGCGGGCCAAAGAACTGTTGGACAAGGGGAAAGCGGCAGTCTATCGTCGTTACCCGTTCACGATCATCTTGCAGTATGCGGTGGAGGCCGGCAACCAACCGGTGCAGGTCAAGGTTGATTCTGGCAGCCGCACGACGGGGATCGCACTCGTCGCGGAAGGACAACGTGGTCGGCGGGTGATTTGGGCCGGGGAAATCCACCATCGCGGGCAGATTGTGCGTGAGAAGCTGCTGACCCGGCGACAACTGCGGCGTGGACGACGCAGCCGCAAGACGCGCTATCGTCCGCCACGCTTCAACAATCGCCGCAGGCCGGAGGGGTGGTTGCCGCCGAGCCTGCGCAGTCGTGTAGACAACACCGCGACCTGGATCATGCGATTGTGTCGCTTTGTGCCGGTGAGCAGCATCAGCCTCGAAGTAGCCCGTTTCGATACGCAACTGATGCAGCACCCGGAAATCTCCGGCGTCGAATACCAACGGGGAACGCTGTGGGGCTACGAAGTGCGCGAATATGTGTTGGAAAAGTGGGGGCGCAAGTGTGCCTATTGTGGTGCGGAGAACGTCCCGCTGGAAATCGAACATATTACGCCGAAGTCACGCGGCGGCAGTGATCGGGTGAGTAACCTCACGCTGGCTTGCACAGTCTGTAACCAGGAGAAGGGCAACCAAACCGCTGAGGAATTCGGATTCCCGCACATCCAGGCCCAGGCCCGCCGCCCGCTCAAGGATGCTGCCGCAGTCAATGCGACGCGTTGGGCGTTGTGGCGTTGGTGCGAGTACACCGGGCTGCCGGTCACAACGGACACAGGCGGGCGCACGAAGTACAATCGCACTCGGCAGAGCTATCCCAAAACACACTGGATCGATGCGGCGTGCGTGGGATCATCGGGCAGAAGGGTCTACATCGCGCTGGACCACGCCCCGCTGACGATCACCGCCACCGGGCGCGGCTCGCGCCAGATGTGCGGTACGGATAAGTATGGTTTTCCGATCCGCCACCGGACTCGTCAGAAGACGCATTTTGGTTTTCAAACCGGCGACATGGTGCGGGCTGTCGTGCCCAAAGGCAAGAAAACGGGTGTCCATACCGGTCGCGTGCTGTGTCGCAAGTCCGGTAGCTTTGACATTGCGACTTCAGACGGACGGGTACAGGGCATCAGTCATCGTTATTGCCGCGCGCTTCATTGTGCTGACGGTTACCGCTATGCGAAAGGAGAACGGGCGCTTCTCTACAGCGGTTGAAACCGCGTAGCTTCCAGCGTCTAATTTCTGTGACGGGGCGGCGCGTGTGGGAGTCGATGAACGCCAAGTTCCGCACCTATCCGCTGGAACACACTACCACCGACATCTACCTCCCGCAGCAGGTCGCGGTGGATTTCCGCGAGCGGCTTCGGTGGGGCGGAGCATTTCGCGTGGATGTCGCATCTCGGTGTGACGCGCGTGATCGAGATGACCGACGATGATACGATCATGCTCAACGGCGTGACAATTCGCCCGTTCCGCGTGGCGGAGGATTACGTCTACGCGTTCCTGTTTGAAGATGGCGACACGCGCGTGCTGATCGCGCCGGATGAGCTATATGGGTGGACGCCGCCGGAGTTTGTGCGCGGCGTGGACCTCGCGATCATTCCGATGGGGCTGAACGAGTTTGATCCCTTCACGGGTGAGCGTGTGATGGTGGCGGAGCATCCGATCCTCAAATCTGAGGCGACATTCCGGCAGACGCTGGATATGGTGCGCGCGATGCAGCCCAAACGCACGATCATGACACACGTCGAGGAACCGGACGGCATGGGTTACGATGATCTGCTGCGATTGGAAATAAAGCTGGCGGATGAGGGGCTGAACATCACGTTCGCGTATGATACGCTGTTGATCGACGTATAGCGGATCGTGTGAGCAATATCAAAAGCCAACTGGCAACACTGTTTGACGCCGATCAACACGGAGCAAAATGTAAAAAATCTGCGTGTCCGGTCCCAAAAGTATGCGGGCTGACGACACAATAGATGTTACACTATGATCACTAGTGCATGACCAGTACAGGGGACCGCATATGCCCAACGATCTGATTCTCATTGTGGATGACGAACCCAACATCATCGAACTTGCCAGCATGTATTTGAAGCAGGATGGCTATCGCGTGATCAGCGCGGGCGATGGCGTCACGGCGCTGGAACGCATCGCGCAGGATGACCCAGCGCTGATGGTGTTGGACTTGATGCTGCCAGAATTGGATGGGTGGGAAGTCTGTAAGCGCGTGCGCGCGGACTCCGATCTGCCGATCTTGATGCTCACGGCGCGCGATGACGATATCGACAAGATCGTGGGGTTGGAACTCGGCGCGGACGATTATCTGACCAAGCCGTTTAATCCCCGCGAGTTGGTGGCGCGTGTTAAGGCGATTTTGCGGCGTGTGGAACCCCGTCGTGCGTCTGGCGAGAACAACGAGGCGCAGTATATCGGTAATCTGAGTGTGGACTCTGCGCGACGTGAGACACGCGTCGCGGGGACGCTGGTAGACCTACGCGCGAAGGAATTTGATCTGCTGCTGGCGCTGGTGGAAAACGCGGGGTTGGTGCTCAGCCGCGAGCGCTTGCTCGACATCGTGTGGGGCTTCGACTTTTATGGGCAGACGCGCACAGTGGATGTGCATATTGCACATCTGCGTAACAAGCTCGCGGGCTGTACAGCGGAGATCGAAACGGTGTGGGGCGTGGGCTACAAAATGGTCGAACGCTAGCGGTGGGATGATCAAGACAGTCATGAACGGTCATTTGGCACACCCGATGACCGTTTTTTACATTCTGGTAACATAAAAATCGTATGTTGAGTGTACTGTAATCAAAAGCGAATGGACTCAGGATGTTAGGAACTTTGCGCACCCGATTGTTGGCCTCGTATATCGCCATGTTGCTGATCTTGCTGCTGCTGATCGGCATTGTGCTGGTGGTATTCCTGTATACGCGTCCGCTGCCCACTGACGATATCACGAACGAATTGACGGCGACATTGCTCGACGTGCGCGTGATCGACCGCATCTTTTTCGAAATCCGCACACCAGCGCAAGGTCAGGGACAAGGTGGGCAGGGGCAAGATCAGGGGCCAGCGCAGAGTGTGATCCAGGGGAATTTTGTTCAGCTATTGGAGAATGATGGTACGTTAGCGCAGCATGTGGTTGAGTTTTTGGTGACGGAGGCGCGTACACGCGAGATACGGCTGTTGTTGGTGACAAACGCGGGGCGTGTTCTATTTGACACGGAACAGACGATGCTGCGCGGTCACCAGATTCATGAACAGGAGCGCACGTCGTTGATCGCAGACGCTCCCCCCGGTGCGCCGCCGGTTGTGGTGTTCAAGGGGCGGTTTGACGATCCGAATGGCGAAGAATGGTTGTATGTGGCGCAGCCGGTGTTGCCCCAGACGCGTGTGCAGCCGGAGACAGTGTTTTTGATGGTCGCGGAACCTGCCCCGCAGCAGTCGTTGAGCGAAGTGTTCCGCGTGTTTGGGGATACGTTCTTTTTGCCGTTGGCGCAGGCGGGTGTGAGTGGGTTGGTGATTGCGGCGATGCTGTCGGTGTTGGTCAGCAGTTCGGTGGCGCGCCCGTTGCAGCGTATCAGTCATGCGGCGCAGCGTATCGCCAGCGGTGATTATCGCCAACGTGTGCCGGTCCAGGGGCCGAAAGAGGTCCGCACGCTGGCGCAGACGTTCAACTATATGGCGGGCCGAGTCGCTACGTCGCAGCAGGCGCAGCATGATTTTCTGGCGAATGTGTCGCACGATTTGCGCACGCCGCTCACGAGCATTCAGGGCTTTTCGCAGGCGATCATGGAGGGAGTCGCTTCCGATCCAGAGTCTGCGCAGCGTGCTGCACAGGTGATCTACGATGAGGCCGGGCGGCTGCACCGTATGGTCGAGTCGCTGTTGGACCTCGCGCGCGTGGAAGCGGACAAGCTCAACATGCACCAGCATGCGGTGGCGCTCACGGATTTGCTGCAAGGCGTGGGTACGAATCTCGCGTTCAAAGCGCAGCCGCAGGGGGTGCGGTTGGTGGTTAATGTGCCGCCGGACCTGCCGCGCATTCCCGGTGATGGCGACCGGCTGGCGCC
>CBEVZO010000081.1:0-9340 GCA_965554365.1 uncultured Anaerolineae bacterium | reverse complement strand
CCCAGTCACCCACAAGTATTGCGTTCAACGTATTGATATTGGCGATGAAACCGGCGAAGGTGAGTGCATCAGGATCAACATCCAGCCCCCAGGCCTCATAGAACGGTTGGATCGACATACCAGCCGTCAGGCGGCCCGATGGCGGCAACCACAGCGGCGTGTCCTTAAAGACCACGCCAAACAGATACGACAGCATCAAGCCCAGCCAGAACACCGGCATAGAGACGCCAATATTGGCGCCAATCATCGTACCCAGGTCAATCAATGAATTGTGGTAATAAGCTGAGTACAACCCTAGCGGCACACCCAAGCACGTCGCGAATATCATCGCAAAAAAGCTCAACTCGAGCGTGACTGGCAAGCGCTCGACCATCAACTCGGTTACTGGGCGACCAAATTTGATCGAGTTGCCCAAATCGCCATGCATGGCATCACTCAGATAAACGCGGAATTGCTCAGGGATGGAGTCGTTCAACCCATAGCGCTCATTGAAATCCTCACAGATTTCATCGGTGGCGTGTTCGCCCAACGTCGAGCGACAGGGATCACCCGGCAGCAAGCGGGCCAGCGCAAACGCGAAAAACACAATTCCCAATAACACAGGAATCGACATTAACAACCGTCGGAGCAGATAGCGTCCCATATGATTCTGTTTCCTGACTTACAATGGCGCTTCCGGGCAAAAGTAAAAACGCACATAATGGCCCGTGATGATACCAAATGTGGGGGGCGTTCAACAAACGACGCCCCCCACACTCTCACACTTCTCTTACATCTGAACCGGGGTTCTGGTTCAGATGTGTTGGGTCAAAACGATTACTCGGCGTTCAGGAAACCGTTGAACATCACCGGGAAGTAGGTGAAGCTGCCGTCACGACCGACATGCAGTTCGTGCGTCACATCCCACTGCACTGCATAGCTCATCACTACGTCGTTGGCGTCCAGGGTCGAGCCGTCGTGGAACAACACGCCTTCGCGCAGCATGAACGTCCATTCCATCAGGCCATCGTCGGCTTCAAATTCATAGGCCAAGCCAGGAACTACAGCAAGACCGCCCACTTCGTAGGCCAACAACTGCTCGTGGATCTGCTCGCATGCACGCAGCGATTCGCCGTCAGTCTCATCAGCACAGTACAGACCAATCGGTTCGGCATTCTGCATCCACACAAACGTATCCCGACCTTCAGCCGACATCGCGGCGAAGTATTCGTTGCCCAGCGGGCTGGCGTGCGCGCCCACCACATCGGCCTGGAACGCAGTACCGGAACCACCATGCGCCACCGGAATCATCGGAACCAGATCGCGGATCGCTTCGTTAGCCTGCACGTAGATCGGGTAACGATCTGCCGGGTCGGCCAGCGCAGCCGCAGCCGCCAGAGGCTCGGTGATTTCGGGGTGCTTGTCGCCAAACTGATCCGAGGCATTCGCACCGAAGTGGAAGTCAAGGAAGTTTGTGGCATCCGGGTAGTCCGCGCCCCAACCCAGCATGTGCAGACCATTCAGGTCGCCACGGTCGCTGGCATCAATGAACGCACCGGATTCCATCACCACGATGTTGATGGTGATGCCCAGGTTTTCCTGGAGCTGCGCGGCGATGTCCTGCGCCACCACACCGGGTTCCGGCAGGTAGGAGCGCACCACATCACGGTAGAACAGATCGATCTCGAAGCCATCGGGATAACCGGCTTCAGCCAACAGCGCCCGACCAGCTGCCGGGTCGAAGTCGAACGGAGCCACCTCAGGCGTATAGCCGAAGATCGAAGGCGGCATGAACTGGTTGGCAACGATGGAGCCTGCCGGATAGAAGTTATCCACGATCCGCTGCTTGTCGAGGCCCATAGCAATCGCCTGGCGCACCTGCACGTTGTCCAGCGGTTCGTTCCAGTTGTTGAAACCAAGGTAGAAGATGTTGGTTCCGGGACGGTCATACAGGATCAGGTCTTCGTCTTCGCGGATGCTCGCGAAGTCGTCAGAGGCCGGGTTGTCCATACCGTCAATCGTACCGGCTTGCAGTTCAACCAAGCGGGCTGCCGCTTCCGCGTTCCACCGGAACACGAGAGTTTCCATCGGTGCCGCGCCGCCCCAGTAGTCCTCGAAGCGTGTGAGAGTCAGGCTGTCACCACGCACCCATTCTTCCAGCATGTATGGGCCGGTGCCAATCGGCTTATCAACGATATCACCAGTGCCGCCGGTCTCAACAAGGTAATCCGCACTCTGGATACCAAAGGCCGAGAACGCCACCTTTGATGGGAATGCCGGGTCCGGCACGCACAGGGTGAACTTAACAGTCAGTTCATCCAGCGCCTCGATGGACAAGATACCGCCGCCGTAGTCGCAGCTGTCGGCTGCATAGACCATCGGCTCGAAGTCCTGGGCTTCGGTCACGCCACCGGGCGTGCCCACAACGGCAACCGCAAGCGTTGCCACAAGCACTAAAGCAGGAACAACTAACTTAAACAGTCTTGCCATGTTTTTCTCTCCTTCTTGAGGTAAATGGGAGGTGTAGCAATACAAAAAATACTCGGGGCATGGCTCGTGTGTTACAAGCACATGGTCCCGTCCAACCACTGGTGTGGAGTCGCAGTAGGTATGATGACGCTACTGCCGCTGATAGTTGGCTCAATTATTATGGAGGGTTAAGGTTTTGATATTCTGCGCGCGAAATGCACCCTCTTGATCATTATACGCAGGAGGCTGATAATAACGCCTCAAAAATAGTCAGTGGTTAATAAATATTGTTGAAAGTGAACAAATGACAGTCGCTCCTCACTGCTTATTCTATCCATTAGTGCGCCGCTGTGCAAAATACTATAGTCAATGACCATCCCCCTTGTGGGGGCGGTCATTGACCACGAAGTAAGTCAAGCGGCCCGATAATCGGCGTCATCCCCCGTGACCATTATCGGCATACAGAGGACCAACCACAGCGATATTCCGTCACGTTGCATCACACCGCAATTAGACGAATTATACTCCTATGCGGTACACTCTGCGCATCATTATCGGCATCAATAGCATGTATTTTGCGTGCGCGAGAGATGTCAGCAAGGGAGCATGACGTTTCTGCGTTGGCGTATATGGGGTAATGTTGACACTGGGTCTTGCAAGGTTGCTTTACCGGCAAAATGTCAACATAGCCTGAATTATGATGGTAGCGTTAAGGTTGGGGCATTGTTGTGAACGTTCCGTTAAATCGTCGCCGTTTTGAATTTACTGGTCGTACCTGTTTTATGTTCATGCTGGAAATCGTGCTGCTTACCTTAGCAATCTGGCGGCTAGGCGTCGTCTTCCTGCCTGAAAAAGACCATACACCAGCCACACCCAACGCCGCAGCACAACACCTCGCGCAGACGCCACTCCCCTCCGCCGTCTATGAAGCACTACCCACGCCCACCACAGACGCCTCCATCCCGCTACGCTTAATCACATTTCCAGGTGCTTCCATGAGTGCGCCGATCATCCCTGCCGGGCGCGTTGAAGGAACCTGGGAAACACGTCACCTGGGCGATGCAGTAGGTCATCTGGTGGGCACAAGTTGGTTCGATGACGTAGGCGGCAATATTGTGCTGGCCGGACATGTCGAGAATTATGCTGGAGCGCCGGGGCCGTTCAAACACCTGTTTGAAGCCGAAATTGGCGATCTGGTGATCATTAGCGATGGCTATCGCGAGGAACATTATCGCGTATCGCTGATCGAACGCGCGAATCCCTATGATATAACCTGGGTCGCGCAAGACGGAGAACAACGGGTAACGCTGATCACCTGCACTGATTGGGATTGGGATCAGGAAGCCTATCTCGGACGGTTGATCATTGTGGCCGAGCCAATCATAACTGCCGTCCGGCCCGGCGATCCCAAGTAGCCCACGCAGCGCGGTACACGACCAAAATCACACACGCTAAAGCGGGATGTCTGAAGTCAGGCATCCCGCTTGATTATGCCTCACACCAATCGTGCGCTAGTTCAGTGTGTCAGTTCAGCGTATCTTGCACCACTGGCGGGACCAGTTCGCGCGCGAACACCACCGTATCAGTGTCCGCCGTATCCACCACCGACAGCGGAACCACCAGCACCGAACGGTCCACAAAGCACAACGTCTCGTTGACGCCTTCGCACCAGTAGATCGTCAGGTTCACGCTTAACTCGGTCTGCCCAACGACAAACGTCGCGGGGATTGCCACCGGCAGTTCGGGCGACAACTGGCGATAGTCACGCGCTTCTACCGGAATCTGTACCACAGCATCATCAGGCCACAGCGCCGTGAAGGGAGCCTGTCCGTTGAGCTTGTAGCCCTCTGGGATATGCACATCGAGCAGGATCGTACCCTCACCTGGCGCAACCATCTGCAGCGGTAACGCAATCGCATCTTCCTGCATCAGTGGGCTATCACCGAACGCCGCGTCAAAGCCGGATTCCTCTACTGCCAACAGCACATCCACATTCGGGAACTCGACAGTCGTCACTGTGCCCGTTGCCACATCCGCGACGCGAATCGCATGATTGTTCGTATCCGCAATGTAGAGCTTGCCGCCAGCGAAGTCCAGGCCGCCCGGTTCGTAGAACAACGCTTCATCAGCCGCCCCATCTGCAAAACCGTCCGCGCCCGTGCCGAGGAACGTGGTGCTTTCGCGTGTCTCAGGATTGATGCGCTTGATCTTGTTGTTGTAGGTGTCCGCGACGTACAGCAAGCCATCGTCTGCCACTGTGATGCCCAACACATGCTGCAACAACACGTCATCGCCCACGCCGTCCTGATCCCCAAAATCGAACAGCCCCGTGCCGACAATCGTTTGCACCTCGCCATCTGGATCAAGATCGGCAGTACGTACAGCACTGGCTTCAGGATCGGCGAAGTAGAGCAGCGTACCGTCCGTATCGATGCCGCTGGGCTGGTTCATGGCGGCATCACCTAACGGCCCATCGGTCAACGCCTCGGCTCCGCTACCCGCATACGGCCCCACCTCACCCGATGCAATATCATACACCCACAACTGGTGTGGTCCGGCCATCGCGATGTAGAGTTTGCCCTCATGCGCGACCAAATCCCAGGGTGAATTGAGCGCCATATCCGTCCCTGGACCGCTGTCTTCGCGATTGAACCCCTGCTGACCGGTTCCTGCAACAGTCGTCACGGTGCGCGCGTCAAAGTCCAGCACGCGGATCGTATGATTCTCGGTGTCCGCCACATACAGCACATTGCCCACCAACGTCATCCCTTGCGGGCGGAAAAACTGCGCGGAGGAAAAATCACCGTCGGCTTGCCCAATATCGCCTGTGCCGATCACGTCCAACACTTCAAACGTATCAAGCGCCGTCACCACGACACGATTGTTGTTGCTATCCGCAATGAACAGACGATTGCCCGCCGTGTCCGCCAGCACTTTGCCAGGGAACCGCAGCGGTGCATCATGCTCAACCATCGCCAGTTCGGGCTGCCACTGCGCCAGCGGGTCCAGGCTCAACATGCCCGCGTCGCCATACTCCTGCGCCATCGTTTCGATCACCAGAATGATACGGTCATACAGCGGCTCGCCGGATAAATAACCGACCACCTTACCAAAAGGATCGATCACGATAAACGTAGGCCACGCATTCACGCCGTAGGCGCGCCACGTCTCGAACGCGCTGTCGTTGAGTACGGGATGCTCAACCTCGTAGCGGCGCACAACCTGTTCGATGTTCGAGGTGTCACCCTCGTTATCAAACTTGGCCGAATGCACACCGATCACGACCAGTTCTTGCGCGAATTCTTCTTCCAGGCGCTTGAGATCGGGAATCACATGAATACAGTTGATACAGCCGTAGGTCCAGAAATCGAGCAGCACGATTTTGCCACGCAGATCAGCCATCGTGATCGGGCCGGACGTGTTAATCCAGTCGGCATCAGCAGGAAAATCGGGGGCGTCGTCGATCCCGGCATAGGTGAATTCGTCGTCGCCATCCCCCCCCTGAGCCAGCACGCCGGGCACGCTCAGCGCCAGCAGTGCGATCAAGATCAGGATTGTCGTCAGCTTAAATCGTTGCATAGAGTTGCCTCACTTGTTTCTCATCGCGGCGGGGATACACTGTAATCTTCTAGTGATCTTCGCAGGATCAGGTTACGCATGGTTAAATAAAAAATGAGAATTTCATCAGAAAAACCAATGTGAATGAATCTGTCACGGGAAAAGTGCCCGCGCTATAATGGGCGTGGGGGCTGCCAGTCCCCGGCAAACTCACACAGTTTTATGCTTGCTTGTCCTGAAAGGATATCATAATGTCCTTTTTTGATATGTCGCTGGAACGTCTCCAAGAGTACAAACCAGAGCGCAACGAACCCGCCGATTTCGACACGTTCTGGCAAACGACACTGGACGATGTGCGCCAGCACCCGCTGAATGCACAGTTTGAGCCGGTGGATTATGGGCTGACGACGGTTGACACATACGACGTGACATTTGCGGGCTACGGCGGCCAACCGGTGAAGGGCTGGTTCATCCGGCCTGCACACATCACGTCGCCGCTGCCGTGCGTGGTACAGTATATCGGCTATGGTGGCGGGCGCGGGTTCCCCTTCGATTGGCTGTTGTGGCCCAGTGCTGGATATGCCACGCTGATCATGGATACGCGCGGACAGGGCAGCACATGGCGGCACGGCGACACGCCCGATCTGCCCGATGGAGCCAACCCCTCCCATCCCGGCTTCATGACACAGGGCATCCTCGATCCGCACACCTACTACTATCGCCGTGTGTTTGCGGACGCCGTGCGTGCTGTAGAAGCAGCGCAGCAGCACCCTGGTGTAGACACCACACGCATCGCCGTCACTGGTGGCAGTCAGGGCGGAGGGATCAGCATCGCCGTCAGCGGGTTGATGGCCGATCAGGTGCAGATCAGTATGCCCGACGTGCCGTTTCTGTGCCATTTTCAGCGTGCGCTCGGCTTGACAGACCAAGACCCCTACGAGGAAATCATCCGCTATCTGAGCATTCATCGCGACAAAGAAGCCGCCGTGTATCACACGCTAGCGTATTTCGACGGGATGCACTTCGCCGCCCGCACACAGGCGCAATCACTCTATTCTACGGCGCTGATGGACATGACCTGTCCGCCATCCACCGTATTCGCGGCATATAACCATGTGTCCGCCCCCAAAGACATCCGCGTTTATCGCTTCAACAATCACGAGGGTGGCAGCAGTCATCACCACCTGGAAAAGGTACGCTTCCTCAACACCATGTGGCGCTGAGGTTGATTATCCCGGCATCTTCCCGCTATCTCATCTCTGTCGTGCCGTGCGGACTCATCCGGTCTCCGGCACGGCAGAGCAAACTACAACAGCAGCCTTAGAATTTGGCTGGCGCGCCCCCGGCATGTTACCCTTGCACACAATCCGTGTAGCCACCAACCCGACAGCACTACACGACTGTCCCAGGCACAATTATGCCCCCAACCACTAATCTCAAAAGAAAACTCCGACGTGTCCTGCGGCTTGATCTGGCGTTGCGTTATGTCTGGCAAAGTACCCCGCGTCTGACTGTCGCCAGTGTGGTATTGGTGATCGTGCAAGGGCCATTACCGCTGCTCGCACTGTACATGATCAAGCTATTTGTGGATGGTGTCACCGAAAACGTGGGCACAACCGATCTCGACGCGGCATTCCGTGACGTGCTGCTGGTGGTGCTGGTAATGGCGGGGCTGCAACTGCTCACCACCCTCTTGGGTTTGGCTGCTGCGTATGTAAATCAAAAACAATCACTCGTCGTCACGGACTACATGCAAGGCATCATCCACGCACAATCAGTCGCCGTAGACCTCGAATACTATGAGAATCCCGCCTATTATGACACCCTGCGCCGGGCACAATCCGAGGCATTGAGTCGCCCAACACAAATCCTACGCAACTTGACCAGTCTGGGGATCAACCTGGCATCAATCACCGCACTTACGGGGTTATTGGTGAGCTTTCACTGGGCCATGATCGCGGTGCTGCCCATCGCCGTGTTACCGCGTTTTGTGGTACAACTTCGTTTTTCGGGCATCATGTATGAGTGGCAACGAAAACGCACCGAAATTAATCGCAAAGCATGGTATTTCAACTGGCTGCTGACCGGAGAACAACACGCTAAAGAGGTGCGTTTATTCGATCTGGGCACACACTTCGTCACGCGCTTTCAGGCGGTGCGGCAACAACTGCGTCAGGAACAACTACGCCTCTTTATGATCCAGTCGTTGATCAGCGCTGGTGCGCAACTGCTCTCCACGGTGGCAATTTACGGAGCCTACGCGTTCATCGCCTACCGCACGCTGCACGGGCACATCACCCTCGGCTCATTGGTGATGTATTATCAAGCGTTCCAGCGCGGACAAAGCTATCTGACCGGGCTGTTAGGCAACGTGTCAAGTTTGTACGAGGCAAACCTGTTCCTGACCAACCTGGACGAATTCCTGAACCTGAAACCCCGCGTCGTCAGCCTATCCCAGCCGAGACCAACGCCCCGCCCGATGCAGCAAGGCATCGTGTTCGAAGATGTGAGCTTCCAGTATCCTACAGGGGAGCGCGTCGTGCTGCATCATATCGACCTCGCCATAGCGCCGGGACAGAAAATCGCGTTGGTGGGCGAAAACGGCTCCGGTAAAACCACGCTGATCAAGCTGCTGTGCCGCCTGTACGATCCCACCGAGGGCCGTGTCACGCTAGACGGAGTCGATTTGCGCGAGTTCGATCTCGTTGACCTGCGGCGCGAGGTCAGCGTGATCTTTCAAGATTACGCAAAGTACAATCTCACGGCGGAGGAAAACATTTGGCTTGGCGACGCCGCCCAGCCCCCGGATCGCGCTGCGATTACCAACGTGGCACGGCAAGCCGGCGCACATGACGTGATCATGGGACTAAAAAACGAATATGACACCGTACTGGGCAAGATTTTCCAGGATGGCGAGCAGTTGAGCATCGGCCAATGGCAGAAGATCGCATTGGCGCGAGCGTTTTTGCGCAAAGCACAGATCGTAATTCTGGACGAGCCAACCAGCGCGATGGACGCCAAAGCCGAGTATGAAATCTTCAGCAGCCTGCGCGAACTGACTACCGACAAAATCACTGTCACCATCAGTCACCGCTTCTCAACGGTCCGGCAAGCCGATTGCATCTATGTGATGGACCAGGGGCGCATTATCGAGCGCGGCTCACACGACGAACTGATGGCGCTCAGCGGCAAATACGCATTTTTGTTCAATACGCAGGCGCAGCACTACCAATAACAAACGCCGATATTGATCCAGATCAACGCAAGGCGTCTAGCGACACAATACGCTCACCCATAGTGCATATCACTCACACAGGCTAAACTCATATGGTCG
>CBEVZO010000080.1:0-9382 GCA_965554365.1 uncultured Anaerolineae bacterium | reverse complement strand
AAAGCGGGGCAGAAACTCGCGATCAACCCGGATAATAGCGACGAAGTGCTTGTCTCCGGGATGGCCGGTGAAGTCTATATCGAAGGCCACACGCTGTACATCCGCGATGAGGTCGAAGATGTGCGTGACTATGACCTGCCGCAGACCGCGCGCCTGCTGGATGAAATTCACGATGGGATGCAGGTTGAGGCAGGGCAGCAGTTGACCGAGGGTCCGCTGAATCCGCACCGGATTTTGCGCATCCTGGGCCAGGAATTCACGCAGCACTACATGTTGAGTGAAGTGCAGAAAGTGTACCGTAACCAGGGTGTGAATATCTCCGACAAGCATTTTGAGGTTGTAATCCGCAAGATGCTGAGCAAGGTACAGATCACGCTCAGTGGTGGTAGCGAACTACTGCCGGGCGAATTGATCGACAAGCTGGCGTTGTTGGAGCTGAATGAGCGTCTGTTGGCGGATAATGCAGAGCCGGCGGCGGCAGTCCCGGTGTTGTTGGGCGTGACGAAGGCCGCGCTGACCACCGACAGCTTCCTCTCCGCGTCGAGCTTCCAGCACACGATCAAGGTGCTGGCAGGGGCGGCGATTGAGGGTAAGGTCGATAAGCTGTTTGGTCTGAAAGAGAACGTCATCATCGGTAAGCTGATCCCGGCAGGGACAGGGTTCCACGCGTATCAGGATCGTGAGCTGGCGGTTAACAACCAGGCGTTGGAGCAGCAGACGGTCGTGAAGGGCGAGGACGACGATGATGACATCGATTTGGACTTGGTGGTTGACGGCGACGAAGAAATCCATGAACTCGGTCAGGAACCGGTGGTCGCTGAGGACGAGGTATTCGAAGAAGAAAAAGACGACGACTTCGTTGACGGCGAAGACAAGGACGAATTGGTACTCGAGGACGATGAAGAAGAGTCACTTGAGGCGGTCGCTGAAGAAGAAGATGCGATGGACGTGGACGACGAAGACTAACGCGTCACGACCACGCTGAAGGTAAAACCAATGGGCGGACCCTAGATACAGTGTTCGCCCATTTTGATTCTGAATGGGACGCAGATAAAAGACGACAGACCTTACCCGTCTGAGATGATTGTTACTGCTTGGGTACGGCCTGGAGTGCGTGATACACCGGGCGCGGTTGGCGCTGTGTGTCGAGCAGTCCGTAGCCCGTTTGTGGGTTGGAGGTGTCCACCGCGCCGGGGAGCGTGGCGAAATTCAGATTCCAGATGATCATAGGCCCCATGTAGCCGCGAGCCTGTGCGAGTTCCAGCGCGAGGATGGTGTAATCGGCTTGCTGCAAGCGGTCGATGAAGCTGAAAAATGGTTGTCCGGCGGGATCGGGCGGTTGGTGACCCTGGTAGGTCAGCAGGCCGTCGAAGGTGGCCCAGCCGAATTCAGTGGTCCAGAGCAGGGCGTTGCTATGCCCGTTGGCGGTCATGATCTGCCGGTAGTCTTCGACGGTGTCGAGGAAGAAGAACTGCGGTTGATCATCCCAGCCGCGCGGCGCGGCAGCACAGCAGCGCGCATCGGAGGCGTTAGCCCAACCGTAGGGGTGGATACCCACCGCGATGTTGCCACCATAGCCCGCTAATCCGGCGTTGTACAACTGTTGCAGCCAGATGCGGTCGTTGGTCGATGCAGCAGAGTCACCAGTAGGAGCGGGCGCGGCGGTGATGATGGTGATCGCGGGCGAATAGGTGCGAATGACGTTGTAGGCGGGAGCGAAGTAGCGCATATATTCTGCGCCGGTGATCGGGTGCGCGTACCATTCGCGCTGCAAGTTTGGCTCGTTCCAGACTTCAATGGCGCTGATGTATGGGTTGCCATGCACATCCACGCCGATCTCGTTCAACATTTGATTGAGGAAGCTGGCGAGCATGGCGGGATCGCGCGGGGGGCCGTCTTCGCGCATGATACCACCGGCGTCGGGATTGCGTGACCAGCCGGGTGCTTTCGCGACACTGACCAGCACCTTAAAGCCCTGGATATGTGCTTGTTGAACATACAGCCGCAGCATGTAGAAATCTTGTGTGAGCGAGCCGGGCGCTGATTCCAGCAGAGACCAGTTGAATTGGAATTTGATCCAGGTGACGCCGAGCGTGCGCGCATGGTTGAGCATCGCGCTGTAGTCGTTGTTGTCAATGTGCGGGTGAATCTGCACGCCGATTAGGTCACGGCGCAGCGCGGGGCCAGAGGTGGGGCTGGGGCCGAAGGTGGGGCTGGCGGCGGGGATCGGGGTGCGATATTCAATGGGCGCAACGGTGTGATCCGGGCCGGTGATGGGGCCAAAATCGTCGCCACTCGGCAGCGTCGCGGAGGCGGTGACGGTAGGGGGCGCGACGGTGTTGGTGGGCAGCGGTGTGAGCGCGGGATTGGGCGTGTTGGTATTGATTTGTGCGGCGAGTAGCGGATCGCGTGGCATTGTTGCGCGATCCGTCATTGCGGCGGATCGCGATGGTGTGCTGGTCTGAAGCTCCAGCGCAGCGATCAACAGAGCAAAGGCGCTTAGGATGAGCGTGAGCAGTGTGAATACGCGTCGGTTAGTCATACGCTAGAGTGTAGCATGACGGATGCGGGAGCGCATGAGTGTTCGGTGAATGTGTGAGGTGGCGCGGCTAGCCTATACGACACGTCCCGCGCTGATGCCCATGAACAGGAAGATTAGCCCCACAGCGGTTTGTACGGTCACGTTGGCGGTGGCAAGCAGCCATTGTGATTCGCGCACGAAGCCGCCGGTATCGAAGATGAAGGTCGAGAAGGTGGTGAACGCGCCCATAAAGCCGCCCAGGACGATGATGCGCGCTTCGTCGCTGATCACGAGGCGCTCATCGGCGAGCGTCCAGACCAAGCCAAACAGGAAGCAGCCCAGAACGTTGACCGCCAGCGTGCCCCAGGGCAGGTTGCCGCCCGCGATGCGCTGCACCAGTCCGCCCAGGCCGTAGCGCGCGAGTGTGCCCAACGCGCCCGCGAGTCCGATGAGTAAGAAACGTTGCCACATGGTGTTGGTTGGGTGTCCTTAGCCGTTGTGCGTGGAGCAAGGGCGCGTTAAGGCGCGCAAAGTGTCAAGGATAGCACTCTGGGCGTGGGTGTCAAGGTTTTGTGTGGGATGGTGAGCGTTTGAGGTTGTGGGAATCGCCCGGCGCACATGCACCGGGCTACATACAAGTCAGACCGTGAAACGGCCTTCGAATCGTCAATCGGACGTGACACGAGGCGGGCCGTTGTTATCATCTTGACGTGCTTCGAGCGTCAGCTTGAGTGTGTCGTTGGCATGGTGTTTTTTCTGACGCTCAACGTAGGCGCGCACGGCGGAGAGGTGTTTTTCCGCAAATGTATGTGAGCCGTAGCCTGCTTGCCATGCGAAATCAGGATCAAGATTGTGTCTAACCAGATAGCTCGCGTAGCCTTTGACGTTTCCGACCAGCTTTGCCACAGCTATGCTAGGCGGGATCGCGGCGACCAGATGTACGTGATCGGTTGTGCCATTGAGGGCGTAAACAATCGCGCCTGTTTCAGTAGCTTTTTCAACAATGCTGGGGAAGATAATGGCTTCCTCTATCTTTGCAGTTTTCCAGATTTACCCCTATCCCCCAGCCCCTTTCCCCGCAAGCAGAGAAAGGGGAGCAAAGTCCCTCCTTGCTTGCGGGGAGGGATTTAGGGTGGGGTCAACCGGTACGGCCAAAAGTGCAAAGATAGAGTGGCTTCCATCTCTGGCGTAATCAATGGCAACCGCTGCTTTGTGCCCCACACAATGTGATAGAAATGTCTCCAATAGGGCATCGACCATTCCTTAGAGTTGGCACGATCAGAGTGCCGTTTTACGGTACGGCTTGTATATAGCCCGGTCCATGTGCGCCGGGCTATCCTGGTGGCTCGGCAATTCTCTATTCCGCGTCGTCCCCCTCATCCTCGACATACGGCTCCTCATCAAGACCGCCGTTTTCGGGCACGAGAATGCGTGATTCCAGCTTGACGACGCGCGCGACGGCCTCGTTGTTGCGCGTCATGGCGATGATGAGGTCGCCTCTGGTATTGCGTCCCGATTCGGGGGCGAGGCTGACGCGCATGTATTTCGCTTTGCCCCGGTTGGAAACGAGGATAATGTTATCATCCGGCCACCCGACGGTGGCGGCAGCGAGTCCCGCAGCATCCTTGGGCAGCTTCATGGTGATCACGCCCTGACCGCCGCGCCCCTGCGTGGGATACTCTACGACCGGCGTACTCTTGGCGACCCCGTTATCGGTGCAGACCCAAAGGTTGCCTTCCTCGTCAGCGATGCCCGCGCCGACCACATGGTCCTCTTTGCCCTTGAGTTTTACCGCACGCATCCCGCCCGCGCCGAGGCCAGTAGGACGCACTTTGTCCGTCTGGAAGCGAATCGCTTGTCCGCCGTGTGTGACGAGCACTACCTCGTCATCGTCGTATACATGCCCTACCCAGATCAGGGCGTCATTGGATTCCAGGTCCATGAATTTAAACGCGTGCGCGGATAGGCCGGGCAGGTCGTCCATGCGCAGCCGTTTGACCTCACCTAGCGCGGAGAGCGCGACCAGATAACCCACTTCGAGCGTCGGCGGAATGCTCAGCATACAGGTGACGGTGTCTTCACGCGTGAGGGCGGACACGGTGGGATATAGCGCGCCTTGCTGCGGGTCTTCGGACTGCTGAACCAGTTTGGCGGGCGCAGTCGAAGCCTGTCCGTCGGCAGTGAAGAGGTACAGCGTGTGCGTGGTGTTGCTGGCAAGTACGGCTAACGGCGGGTCTTGCATATCCCCGGTAATGCGCGGCGCGACATCTTCATACGTCCGGCTGAGCATCCCGTTTTCGGTTAATGTGATCCAGGTATCTTCGTTGGGGCCGAGGAAGTCGTCAGCTTTGACATCGCCGGCCACGTCGCTGATGATCACGGTGCGGCGCGGATCGGCGTACTTGTCGCGAATGTCGCTCAGTTCGCGTGCGATTTCCATGCGCATCATCTGCGGGCTGGCGAGCAGCGCTTCCAGCATTTTGATCAGATTACTTAGTTCTTTGTGTTCTTCTTCGATTTTGCGGCGTTCCATTGCCGCCAGCCGCCGCAACCGCATTTGCAAGATCGCGGTGGCTTGCACGTCGGAGAGCTTGAACTGCTTGCACAGGTTGTTGTGCGCGGTTTCAGCGGTGCGCGAACGGCGGATCGTCTCGATGACCTTGTCGATGTTATCCAGTGCGATCAGATAGCCTTCGAGAATGTGGGCGCGGTCGCGGGCGCGCGTCAGATCGTACTTGCTGCGCCGCTGGATCACGTCGAGGCGGTGATCGAGATAGACTTTGAGTGCCTGCTTTAAGCTCAGGCGGCGCGGCTCGCCGTTGACCAACGCGAGCATGATGACGCTGAACGTGGTTTGCAGTGGCGTGAGTTTGAACAGGGAGGCGAGAACTTCCATTGCGTCGGCGGTGCGTGAGATGTCGATGACGATGCGTAACCCGTTGCGGTCACTCTCGTCACGCAGATCAGTGATGCCCTCGATCTTGCCGTTGCGGGTGAGAACAGCAATGCGTTCGATGAGCGACGTTTTGTTGGTCTGGTACGGAATTTCGCTGATGATAATGCGGCTGCGTCCGCGTCCGAGTTCTTCGACATGCACTTTGGCGCGCACCCGGAGTTTGCCGCGTCCGGTCGCATAGGACGTGCGGAGCATATCCTCGTCCGCGTCATATTGCGTATAGATCACGCCGCCGGTCGGGAAGTCCGGGCCTTTGATGAACTGCATGAGCTCCGACACGCCGATGTCGTCGAGTTCGTCCCAGTGATTGAGCATGAAGACCAGCGCGTCGACGACTTCGCTGAGGTTGTGTGGGGGGACACTGGTGGACATGCCAACCGCGATCCCTGATGCGCCGTTAACCAGCAGATTCGGGAAATTGGCGGGCAGCACCACTGGTTCGTCTAGCGATCCATCGAAATTCTCACTGAAATCAACCGTGTCTTTTTCAATGTCGTCGAGCAGATCGTTGCCGATGGCGGCCATACGCGCTTCGGTGTAGCGCATCGCTGCGGGGCTATCGCCGTCGATGCTGCCGAAGTTGCCCTGTCCATCGACTAGCTCGTAGCGCATCGAGAAATCTTGCGCCATACGCACCATGGCCTCATAGACGGCGACATCACCGTGCGGGTGGTATTTACCCAGCACCTCGCCCACGATACGCGCGCTCTTTTTGTAGGAGGTGTTGGAGCGCAAGCCCATATCGTGCATGGCGTACAGAATGCGCCGGTGGACCGGCTTGAGACCGTCGCGTGCATCAGGGAGGGCACGCGAGACAATCACGCTCATGGCGTAATCGAGATAGGATTCTTTCAGTTCTACGTTGATGTCGCGCTGCCGGACAGTTCCAACGTCCATGATGTTTTACCCGCTTTCTGGTGCTGATTGCTGTGCTGTGGGGCTGCTGTATGTCTGCTGCGCCCCAGTATAATGACTGTTTCAAACGTCGTGTAGTGTACGGGAAATGCCCGCACTCTGTCAATCTATTGCTTGGTGTGTGGCGACGCGGTGGTGGTATTCTGGATCGGGTGCGCGAACGGGTCATCGTAGGTGCGCTGCGGACGTTCGGCATCCGGCGCGAAGTGCAGCGACGTGATCGACGCATGATTGGGATAGGGGATGTTGTCGCGCAGTGCGGGGTCCAATGGCAGACCCTCCGCCCACATTGCCGCTGTGATGACGATGTCGCCATGTGTGGTCGCTACCACTTCGCCGCCGGGATACGCCTGGCAGAGGGTATCACAGAATTGTTGCACGCGCGCTAGGATGGCGGGCCACGTTTCATATTCCTCTGGGATGTCCGTATATAGGTCCCAGCGCATGGCTTCCAGGCGCTCTATCGGCCAGCCCGTGTAGGGCGTATAAATCTCGTTGATCAGCGTGGACGTGTGTAGTTCCAATCCGCATTCATACGCGGCATAGTCGGCAGTCTGAACGGCGCGTGACATCGGGCTGCTGTATACGGCGACGATGGGCCGCAGTTTGAGGATGCGGGCGGTGCATTGTGCCTGTCTGTGGCCTGTGGCGCTGAGATAAAAACCGGGCATCCGCGCGTAGAGAATGTGGTTCGGGTTATGCACTTCGCCGTGTCGTACAAAATGGATGGTGGTCATGAGTTCCTCGTGAATGTGTGATAGGTAAGAACGTTTGTTCCATTGGCTCTATTATACTGAACCCGGCGCGCTTTCGCCAGAGCTACGCGATCAAAAAACCGGGCGCGCGGCCCGGTGGCGTGTGGTGTGATATGCAGCGCAAGCGATTATTGGTCGAACAGCGCACTCACGTTGACGGCGTTGCCGCCCAAAACATCCGACGTGAAGGTGTCGTCGGGGCCGAAGACCCCCCCACGCGCGAATTGCTCGCCGTCGTGCCGCCAGACTTCAACATATTCGGCAGCGGGATCAATAATCCAATATTCGCGTGTGCCGTGCTGCTGATAGAGGTCGAATTTCACGCCGCGATCCTGCCGCGCTGTAGCAGGCGAAAGAACCTCCACTACGAGATCAGGTGCGCCTTGCCAGTATTTGTCGTCCACCAGCACGCATTGTGTGTTGCCTGCTGCGACCCACATTACATCAGGCTGAACGACTGATGTATCGTCCAGGCGCACGTCCATCGGCGCAATGTATGCCACGCCTGCCAGTTTTAAGTTTTTGATAACTATTGCGATTTCGAGAACCAGACGCTGGTGTTTCGCTGTGGGGGCAGGCGTCACGCTCATCTCTCCTCGTAGCAATTGTGTGAGGTGTATGCTTTCCGGCAGCGCCAGGAACTCGGTGGCGGTCATGCGGGTGGTAGCAGGGGGCGCAGTCATAGGGTTGCTTCGCTCCGTTTCGCTGTTTCCCTGATTCTACCACACTCAATAGGCACGCTGCCTGCCGCGCCCAGGGCAGGGTGGAGTAGCGCGCGGGCGGAGGCTTATAGTTCGAGCGCCGCCCCTACTTGTGTCGAATAACCAGGGGGCTTTCGTAAGTTTGCACAAAAGCATAGTCGTTGCGCTGTCACGGGGCACGGTATTATGGTCAGGCGGTGGGTGCTTCGCTCAGCGTACGGGGCGTTTTGCACGATTTTTCTAGCCGACCGTAGGCAAATCTGCTATAATTCGCTGGTCTGTGTACAGCCTTGTTCGACAGGCTGATACAGACTTGACAACGTGGACGGCCTGGGTCAGGAACCAGGGCGGGTGCGCGAGGCCTGTGAAGGTGCTGCGCGTGCTGGTCCAAGGCCATGACGGCGGGCCGTTGTAGTGTCAGTACATGCCACAGGTTCGGCTGAAGTTGACTGGAGCGTCGCCAAGCTGTGGCGCTTACTCGTGTGTGCTAAGGAAAAAATCATGGAAACGAATTCTCAGGCGCTGGCCTCTGACCACATTACTCTCAGTCGCGATCTCGGTTTCTTCGATATCGCCATGATTGGGGTTGGCGCGATGATTGGGGCCGGTATTTTTGTGCTCACAGGCCTGGCTGCCGGTGAAGCGGGTCCGGCGCTGATTCTGGCGTTCCTGCTGAACGGGATCGTCACGACGTTCACGGCGATGGCGTATGCTGAGTTGGGGTCTGCCTACCCGGAAGCGGGGGGGGCGTATGTGTGGGTTAAAGAAGGGCTGGGGGGAGCCAACGGCTTCCTCTCTGGCTGGATGTCGTGGTCTGCGGCTGCCGTCGCGGGTAGCCTGTACGGGTTGGGGTTCGGGCATTTCGCGGTCGAGTTGCTCGACTATGCAGGGATGTCCGACCTGGGCATTGACAATCGCTGGTGGGTATTGGGGTTCACGACCCTGATCATCGCCCTGTTCACGGTTGTCAACTCTCGCGGTGCGTCTGAGGCGGGCACTGTGGGCAACGTCGTCACCATTGCGAAGGTGCTTATTCTGGTGTCGTTTGTGGCCTTCGGCTTGGCCGCCATGCTGCGCACCGAAAACTGGGAAAACCGTTTCACGGATGATTTCATGCCGAATGGTATCAGCGGCGTGGTGATTGCGATGGGGCTTACGTTTATTGCATTTGAGGGCTACGAGATCATCGCGCAGTCGGGCGAAGAAGTGATTGACCCCAAGAAAAACATCCCGCGTGCAATCTTCCTGTCGATTGCGATTGTAGTCGTAATCTACATCGCGGTGGCGTTTGTCGCCTTGGGGGCGCTTAATCTCGAGGAGGGGGAACTCTCATATGAGGTCTTAGCCGAGCAAAAGGAAACGGCAGTGGTGGAAGCCGCCGCCGACTTTATGCCCATCGGCAAGGTGCTGTTGCTGATCAGCGGGTTGGCGTCTACGATGTCGGCGTTGAACGCGACCACGTATTCCTCGTCGCGCGTGTCGTTTGCGATGGGGCGCGACCACAACCTGCCGCCTATCTTCGCGCGGATTCACC
>CBEVZO010000079.1:0-9385 GCA_965554365.1 uncultured Anaerolineae bacterium | reverse complement strand
GACGGCGCTGCGCACGACTTGTTACTGATTCAGGCAGGCGCGGGTGATGCGCGTGGTCAGTCCATAGCCGAGATCGAGACGCAACAGCTTGTGCTGGCTGGCGATGTAGCGATACATGCCCGGTTCCAGCCCATCGATGCTGTGGACGAGCAGGTACGTCTCAAACGCGTGGCGCGCGCCTGCGGAAGGCACGGTACGGCGTGTGGCGTAGGTGTCGGCGAACGCTTTGATCCCCTGTGTCGTCCACAGCAGAAACGACAGATCGCTTATGGTCAGCGGATCGGCGGTGTAATTGCGCCAGGTCTGGCGGTTGGTGATCAGGCCGTAGACATCAACCGGCGCTATGTTGTTCGCGTCCGCGTCGGGCAGGTCGATCAGGGGGGCGTTGGCGTCGAAGGGCAGTTCCAGCGGCGGCTGCGTCTCGCCGCGCTGTTGGGCAGAGGGCGTGGCGTATTTGTACTTCGTCTTTTCCATGAACGTGCGGCCAATGCCCTGCGCAGATGTGTCAGGCGTATCAGTCATAGCGTGATTCCTTTGTGTCATGGTGAATGGTTGTGCGCCATTGTACCGTGCCGTTGTGATTGTGCCTTCTGGGGGCGCGAACAGGCGTGTAGGCTCGTAAGCCCACTCGCAAAGGGCGTATGCCATACGTCTCTACGCGCGGTTGGCCGTGTAGTGCTGACGGCTCAGTGATGATTCAAGCTTTGCGGCGATGGACGGTTCGGTAGGCTGAACAGGGGCAGGCTTAACCGGAACGTCGTGCCCCGGCTTGGCGCAGTCGTGAAGGACACACGCCCCTTGAGGTATGTTTCGCCGAACAGCTTGATCGTGTATGTGCCCAGCCCACGACCGAGGCCCAACTTGGTGCTGAAATTGCGCTGAAAGATACGCGGCGCGACATGCGGAGGGATATGCGTTTGGTTCCACACACAGAAGGCGAGCGTATGCGCTGTTTGTTCGATCCACATGCGGACTGTGCCGTTGTCGGATGTCGCTTCAAAGGCGTTGATCAGCATGTTGATCAGCACACGGGCTAACAGGCTGCGATCAGTGCGTAGCATTACTGTGGGCAGCACAGAAGCGGCATCTAGCTGTTTGTGTGCGGCGGCAGGATGATGCACGAGCAAGTCTTGCACATCGTGCAGCACCTCCACGACGGGCACATCTTCGAGGAGCGGGGCATAGTCGCCCATATCTTCGTAGCGCAGCACCCGCTGTATCTCGACCTCGCGTTTGAGTTGTGTGATCACTTTATTGATCCGTGCGGCGAGGTTGCGCATGGCATGGACATCGTCGTGATAGTCGAATAACTCCGCGCCCAGGCCCAGCGCGCCGATGAGATTGCCAATATCGTGAAAGAACATGCGCTCCAGCGTCGTGCGTTTCTGTTGATCGGTGGTATCCCACAGGCACAGGACCAGAAAGCGCTGTCCTTCCAACTGGATTGGAGTACAGCGCACCTGGAAAAACAGGTCGAGGGTGTTGTGATCACGCTGGACCGTCGCGACACATTCGCGCTGTACTGGCTCATCGGATTCCAGACAGGCCATCATTGCCAGTACCGCGCCACACGCGGTACAGGATTTGCTGGTTCCACAGCCACCGGGTTCTGCGCTGGCGTGAACACATTTGAGCGCCTCGCCGGGCCGCAGTCCTAAGAGCGTGTACGGTTCGTCAAGACCTAGATACGCTTGCAGCGCGTTGTTGAGTGTGAGAATCTGGCGTTGGGTGTTAAGCACGACCAGCAGCCCTGGCGCAACCGCCAGGATCGCGTCAACGATGGGGTGATGAGCAATAAGTTCGATGTGGTGTTGGAGTTCTTCCGGTGCAGCCCGCGCTGCCGGTGCGAAGTGACTGTCGTTGCTCGTGTTTGGTGTGTTGGTCCCCACGTCTGAATCCGGCATTGCTCACTCCCTGGTATCCCACGCTTACCATGCACGCACACCGCGCACGGCTGCCACCGTCCTCGTGATGCACACGTTTTGTGTTTTCGGTCAATCGCCGATCTCCCAACGCGAAGCACCCGCGCCTCACGCTGGATTATTAGCATACACCCTATGCATAGAGTGGGGCAAGTGCGTGAGTACAGAGTTTAGACGTGCGACTAAAAATAGGGGGTGTGGTGGGGAATGAACACGCTCACGCGGAGGAGGCGGTGAGTCGCAGCCGCCAGTCCTGCGCTCCGTTCCGGGACGCCGCGACCGGGAGAACAGGTCGCGCATCCCAGCCACGACGCTGCGGACCGCCGGACGGTGATGGGTGGGCTGGTGCAGTCTACGAAAGCCCGCAGCGGTCCGCAACAGCGCGACGGGCTGCGCAAACACGTCTTACCGTTTGTGACAGCCCACAGCGTCGTGGAGGACGGCTGCCGGGCGCAAACAGACGGCTCAATCGTAATAGTAGCGCAGGTAGCCGAGCGCCTCGTCGCGATCACCGTCCATGACTATTTCGAGCAGCTTGCCATCGCACATCGTGGGCACGTCGATCACCGTGATCACGCCGGCCATGCTTGCGTCGTCGGGCAGTAGGTCCGGCAAGCAGTTCGGCGCGTCCTCAAAGAAGTCCCAGTCGTAGGCCGCGCCGGGATCGTCGGGATACAGCGCCAGCGGGTAGATGTCGGCTTCAACAAGGTCCTGGAAGAAATGCGAGCCATATGCCATGTCCGGTTCGTCGGTTCCGTCCTTGCGATACGCCACTTCGATCAGCGCCTTGCTGTTATAAATGTCAGCATACGACACCATCACGCCCAGGTGGAGGTCCGATGTGCCCCAACGACCGGGAGCCATCAATACGAAGACTTCATCGCCCAGGCGCTCGTTGAGCCGCCCGATCACGCGCCCGACCTCAATGCGTCGCTGTTGGTCGAGGACCGCGTAGTACGCGGCGGGCTGCACATACACGATGTAGCGTATGCGCTCGACCACACCATCAGGAATCAAGCGGCCCGCTGAGAATAGCTGGTCCTCTGCGGGTACATTTTTGGGAATCCGACGCTTCGTGCCGGGATCAGCCTGACGCAGCGGGCGACATTGCAGCAGCGAAATCTGGAACTTGAACTGCGGATAGGTCTTCACCACGTCAATCGCGTACTCGATATCGACCGGGCACCCGTAGCTCTTTTCCAGGAATTTGAGCATGTGCCGCATTGTGGACGTGAACTGTTGATCTGCTGCCAGCCCGTCGAACGTGAACACGACCTCGGACGGGTTTAACGTGGTGGGCCGTGTCACAAAGCGTTCGATGTGCTGCCCTGTATCGTGGGACGCCACCAGCCGCAGCGCCGGGAAATTCACGTCGATCACCTCGCGGATGGGTTTCGTTTCTAGTTTATTTTGCGCCAGATCAATCACGTCGATCAACTGCTGTGAGTAGCGACGTAGCTGCTCGGTGCGCGTTTCCGGGCGCAGATGCGGGTGTGAGAGCGCGATCATGCGTGGATAATCCGCCCCGGCACGGTCTACGGCACGTGTGCCCAGTCCGCACACCATACGCAACAGCCCATCCTCGCGGCGGATTTTGGGACTCCAGCGGAAGGGGTTACGGCTGTAGCCCACGCCCGCAATCGCCGGGAAGAAGTTTCCGTTGACCTTGCGCCCTTCGACGGTCTGGATCAGGATCGCCATGCGCTCGTCGAAATCCACCAGCCCCATGCGCTGACGGTAGATCAGCGCGTCCGGGCCGAGCGTGCTGGCGTAAATCATCATGATCGCGCGTATGGCGGCGGTGAGGTTCTCCTTTGGCGTGCCCTTGTTGGGCAGGAAGAAACTGTCATATTTCCCCGCAAACGCTGTCGCGAAGCTGTCTTCCAGCAGGCTTGAGGAGCGGAAGATCAGTGGTGTGTGACCAACCTGCTCCATCAGTTCACGCAGTTGTGCCACAATGTACACGGGGAGTTCGGCTTTGGCATAGCGCGCACGAATCTCCGGGGCCTCGGCGATGATCTTTTCACGCGATTTGTATTTCTGGTTCATGATCGCGTGGAAACCGTTGAGTTCATGCACCTCGTAGAACACGTCCGACCCCACATAGTACGAGTCGGGAATCTTGACCAGGTCCGGGTCTACCCCGGACGCCGTACCTGCGTGTTGCAGCAGTTTCCAGGCGAGCAGCATCCCCGCCGCCTTGCCGCCGATTTTGCCGCGCCCAATGCGGCTGCGCCGGACCACGCGCAGGTCTTCGACGGTGAAAACTTGTTTCGCGAGCCGCACGAATTGCAGATGGTCGCTGATCATGGCTTTGATCAGCACAACGATGATCTCGCGCAGATGGTGCTGCACATTTGTGCGTTCGCCATCGGCCATCGCCTCGTAGCGCGCCCCCTCCGCGAAGAGCAGGTCCCAAGGCGCGATCTCCGGGTTAAACGTGAGGCGCACTTCACGATCCGGGGCGCGGCGCTGCAACACGTCGCCCAGCAGCGCCTCGAACAGTGCGTGGGGCAGGTTGTAGGCGAAGTAGAAGTCGGTCAGGTGCGCGCGGATATAGCGTACGCGTTTGTCCCAGTCCTCCGCGCCTTCCTCGAACAGCGGATTGATGATTCCCTCGCGGCGCTGCGAGGCGATGGCCTTCTGACGCACTTCTTCCTCGAACGCGCTAGGCGTGACGATGCCGCGCGCGAACAACTCGTCGCGCATTCGTTGGCGGATCACGCGGCTGAGGACAGGATACTGTGAGATGGTCAGGTAAAGCTGTAAGACTTTGGGCCATTGGTTATCGTGGCCGAGGCTGTAACCATTGTCATCCATGCGGCTGTTCCGTTTCGGCGGGCGCGTTGGCAATGCGCGTTGCTATGACTGTCGATGTGTTTGTTGCATTGCATTATGCCGGAATCCCGTGCGGCGGTCAAACTGATGCGTACTTGAAATGCACCGTGTGTTTGTGTTTTCTCTGCACCCTTTGCGAATCTTGTAGTGATCGTTTGTTGCCATTGGCACAACGCCCCACGTTTGCTACAATGCGGCCCGCGTTGGATACTACACAGGACGGACTCATGCGCAAATATCGAAATCAAGTGCTGGTTGGGCTGCTGTTTATCACGTTGGTGCTGATCGGCGTGATCGCGGTCACGGGGGCGGACGACCTCGCAGATAAATTGAGCGACTATCCGCTGTGGTTGTTTGTGCCTGTGCTGGCGCTCAAGATCGGCAACTGGGCGCTGCGCTACATGGAGTGGCGTTACTTCCTGGGCGTGATCGGTGTGCGGACGGTGCGCGGCCTTTCCGAACGGCCTGCGCCGAACGCCGAGGTATCCATCATCCGTGAGCGCGACTCGGTGGTGTTGTGGATCGCGGGACTCGCGATGTCGATCAGTCCTGGCAAGCTGGCGGAAGTGCTTAAGGCGCTGGTCCTCAAGCACCTGACCGGCGTAGACTTCGCGCGCGCGGCTCCGGTGATCTTCATGGAGCGCCTGGTCGATGGGCTGGCGATCATCCCCATGACGGCGGTCGCAATGATCGCGCTGGGGGGCGACGTGGACACGGGCGACGTGTCGTTGAGCTATGTGCGCGCGGCGCTGATCGGCGTGACGGTGGTGATGTGCGGGATCATGGTCGTGGTGCAGTTTCGCGGGCTGGCACATTGGGCGCTCGATCTCGTGGCGAACTGGCCCGGCATCCGGCGCATTCACGCGCCGCTGGTGAACCTCTACGACTCGGTGTACGACCTGATCAAAATCCGCCACCTGATCCCGACGGTGTTGTTTGGCATGGGCGCGTATGCGACGGACATTGTCGGCTTCTACCTCCTGCTGACCGGGTTAGGGCTGGCGGGCACGGGAACGCTGTTTTTCCAGGCGGCGTTTATCCTGGGTTTCTCGGTGATCGTGGCGTCGCTCTCGGCGCTGCCCGGTGGGGCAGGCGGGCGCGAGATCACGGTCGGCGCGAGGCTGACCGGGTTGGTCGGACTCTCCAAAGTGGATAGTGGCACGGGCACGTTTTTGATCGGGCTGTGGCAGTTGTAGATCGACGTGCTGTTGGCGCTGATCGTGATCGCCGTGTTCCGTGATACGTTGTTCCCGCCCGCGCTGCGTGACGAAATCGCCGCGCACGAGTTGGGACACGTGGATGCGGTGGGGTAGTGTGGTTCCGCCACTGGCTGATTGTGTCCTCGAACATTTCCCAAACTTGCATCCTCGCCGCGCCGGGATACCATAGACGCAGCATTCGCCATACACCCAGGAGCGCAGCATGATTACCTATTCCCCCGCAGACGGCGTTCGGATTGCGCTGCATTTGCTTCCCGCTGACGAAGGCGTGACCGTCTGGTTGTTGGCAGGCGACGACCCCACTGCGATCACCGCCGAGGCGCACACCGTTTTGCAACACATCGAGGAAGTGCAGCGCATGGCGAGCCAATCCGCGTTTCACGATGATGTGGGGCGCGGGTTATTCCGGTCGCTGCTGCCGGGCGTGTTGGGCGATCAGTTCCGCGCGGTGTATACGCAGGCGACGGTTAGCGGGGCGCGGCTGACATTGGAACTGCACATCGATCCGGCGCGGGTGCGGCTGGCGCGTTATCCCTGGGAACTGTTGCATGATGGCACGCGCTTTCTGCTGCAAACGGGCGCGGTGGACCTGGTACGCATGGTGCCCTATCCTGCGCTGTATCCTGAGGCGACACCGGATGCTGTTGAATCTGATGACGCTGCGTCGTCTGACAACGCCGGACCGCTGCGGGTGTTGATCGCCACCGCCACGCCTGACGCGCATCCTCCGCTGGCTGGATCATTTGATGCGCTGGAGAGCGCTTTCGCGGCACAACAGCGCGCGGATGCTATTGACATCGCGCCGCTGTTCCCGCCGACCTGGGATGCGCTCATGGATTGGCTGTTGGCGGGGGGGCCGGACGTGTGCCATGTGGAGAGCCACGCGGATTTCACACGCACAGGGCGGTTGTTGCTGGAGGATGCGTGTGGCAAGGCGGATCCGGTCGCGTCGGACCTGCTGGTGAGTGCGCTCGGCAGCGCGGACGTGCGCTTGATGCTGCTCAGCGCGGGCGTGACGGAATACGCGGGCAATGACTCGATGCTCAGCAGCGCGGCGGCGACGTTGGTGCTATTGGGATTGCCCGCTGTGATCGCGGCGCAGCACACCATGCCGCAGGCGGATGTGATCCTGTTTGCTAAGGCGGTCTATGCGGCGCTGCTGGCGGGGGCTGATGTGGAATCGGCGGTGCTGGCGGGGCGGCGGGCGCTCAGCCGGTCATTGTATTGGTACGCGCCCACACTCACACGGCGGCGCGTGGTGCTGCCAGCGGAAGCGGGAACGCGGCTCCCCCGGCAGCTTTACACGGCGGCGTCCGGCAGCGTCCAGATGGGTTGGGCGACGCGGGCGGCTCTGTGGCTGGCTCCGGCGCACGCGTTGCCGCCTGCGACCAGTGATGTCGCGCGCCTGGTGGGCGAGGAGATCGCGCCGCATGAACCTGACATTGAGCCTAGACAGCGTCCCGCCGCCGGCCTGCCGGACGCTTATCCGCCGGGCGCGCTGGAAGTCCGGTTGACGGCTCCCGGTTGTGATGTGCATACACGCACGCGCACAGTGACGCTCTGTGCGGATCGCGCTGTGCCGCCGGTGTGGTTCGCGCTGACGCCGCGCCAACCGGGGCCGGTGATGTTGACGTTTGAAGTGTGGCACGGATCGCACCGGCGCTGCACGCTCACGCACCCGCTGCACGCGACAACTGATGTGCCAGATCACGCGGCGGCGCGGCCTGTGCTGATTGCGCATGGGAAAGCTGATGCTGATGCGCGCGGATCAGGGTAGCGCTGAGTTTTATCGCGCGCGATTGTGGACTATACTGGCAACATAAGGTGATTTTCCCGGTGGGAGTGAGGAACAAACTATGCAGATACAACGACTTGTGCTTGTGATGACGCTGTTATTGATGGCGGCGCTAATGTGGGGCATGGTCGCGCCCACACAGGCGGCTCCGCGCGTCCAGCCCGGCTCCCTGATCGCTTACGGTCAGACGGTGTCTGGGACGATCAACGAGGACGTGCCCTGCGTGTATTACTATTTTACCGGGACGACGGGCGATCCGGTGACGATTGACATGCTACGCATATCGGGCACGCTGGACGGCGTGTTGACACTGTATCAGGGTGACGGTGGGTTCCAGCCGGACGGCATATTCACGCAGGCCGCGCTCGCGGAAAATGACGACCGCGTGGGCGGGACGCTCGATCCGCTGCTGGAGATCACGCTGCCTGCCAGTGACGTGTACACGATTGCTGCGTGTCGTTTGCAGGCGGAGTTTATTACGATCACTACTGGCACGTTTAATCTGACGCTCAACGGGCCGGATGGTTCGTTAGGGCCGACGCCTACGCCTGCCGAAGTGCTAAGCGCCGGGGTCTTCGGGGATGGGACCGCGACTCCGACGCCCGGTGACGCACCGCTGCCGGACACACCAACTGGCGACGATCCCCCAACATTGACCACTGGGATGACGGCCAGCGGCACGTTGAGCGCGGACGCGGTACAGGTGCGGTATGCGCTGCCGGTGCGGTTGGGCGACCATATCACGCTGACGTTGACGCGGCAGAACGGCAACTTCGCGCCCGCGCTGCGCGTCACGACGCCGGACGAGACGGAGTTGGCGGTTGCCAGTACACCGGAACAGGTGACAGTGCTGGTGCTGAGTTTCAGCGCGCCGGTTAATCATGTGGCGCTCAATGTCGATGTGGGGCGTTACGGCGGAATGCTTGACGGCACGACGGGTGATTACATGCTCAGTGTGGTGATCACGCCGGGGGCTGGTTTGGCGGGTGTAGCCGCACCCACACCGACTCCCGCGCCCGCTGTGGTCCCCGCTGCCACACTGGACGCGAATTATCTCGCGCAGCCGTGCAGCGCCGGAGATCAAGCGGTTGGCGGTATCACCAGCACAGCGATATTGATCGATGTGTATTCGGCGGCGGGCGATAGCTACTATGTGGATCAGTTGGAGCGCACCGCGATCTTCCGCACGGACGACGATCTGAATGTGGTGTTCCGCGTGCAGAATATGGATCGGGCGGTAGAGATGGCGGCATTGTTCTGCGCGCCGGATGGTACGGTTCAAGACGCGGGCGAACGCACGATGGAGGTCGGCGGGCCGTATATGCTGGGTGTGGATTGGGAATATGGGGGCGTGCCCTGGGTTCCCGGCCAGTGGTACGTGGAAGTCTATGTTGATGGTGTGGTCGAGGTGGTGCTGGCGTTCACGGTGCAGTAGGGGGCTGCATTGCTGCGCCTTGTGATCGTGTGGATCGCTGCGGATTGAAACCCGCAGCTACACAAAATCGAAGGACGCTCATGTCGTTTAAGTAAATAGCACGGATATCCGGTCGTGCGCGGAACGGCCTCACCCCCCTCGGTCCCCCCTCTCCATCCGAGGCGGTTCAATCTCG
>CBEVZO010000078.1:0-9401 GCA_965554365.1 uncultured Anaerolineae bacterium | reverse complement strand
CTGTTCGACGAGTTCGTCCTGTGTGACAAACTGTTTGGCAGGGAAGATTTTCACCTCGTCGTGTTCAGCAAGTATTTCGCCGGTCAGCGGATCGAACGAGACTAACTGTTCGATCTCGTCACCGAACATCGCCACACGATACGCGGTTTTGCTGTAGGCGGGCACGATCTCTACCGTGTCGCCGCGCACACGGAATGTACCGGGGCGTAATTCGAGATCGTTGCGTCCGTATTGGATACCCACCAGATGCCGTAGAATCAGGTCACGCCGGTGTTCCGTGCCCCGCTGGAGGCCCAACACCGCTTTACCCCACGCGGACGGGTTGCCGATCCCGTAAATCGACGAAACTGACGCGACGATCAGCACATCCCGGCGGCTGAGCAGCGAGGCCGTCGTTGAGAGCCGCAGCCGGTCGATATCTTCGTTGATCTGCGTTTCTTTCTCGATATACAGATCGTGGCGCGGCATGTAAGCTTCAGGTTGATAGTAGTCGTAGTAGCTGACGAAGTATTCGACCGCGTTGCTAGGGAAGAACTCACTGAACTCGCTGTACAACTGGGCCGCCAGCGTCTTGTTGTGCGCTAACACGATGGTGGGCTTCTGTACCTGTGCGATCACATTGGCGACAGTATAGGTCTTGCCTGTCCCGGTTGCACCGAGCAAGGTTTGATACTTCAGTCCGTTCTGGATACCATCGACCAGCTTGGTGATCGCATGTGGCTGGTCGCCTGTGGGCTGGTAGTCTGAGACGAGGTTAAACGATGCCATAACGCAATATGACCTCTCTGCTGGGCTGCGAACGGAAGTTCTAGATTATACCTCAAAGCAGGGCTGGCTGCGAGGTTTTAATGACGCATGTGGGGTTAGATTTCCGCGTGATCGAGCAAGAAATGTGTCTATTCCACGTAGATCGGATTGCTGAGAATCCAGGCGCGTTCGATTCCATTGTACTCACGCCACACTTCAACGCGGTACGCTCCCGGTTGGCTCACGACCAACGTCAGATTTTCCGCGTTGTGTTCCTCTGCGACAACCTCGCCATGCCGGATGATCTTGAAGTGGGCTAGTCCTGGTGCGATGGTTTGCAGCGTGACACCGTGCCCCAGGCGGATCGACTCGCCCATGATCGCGGAGGTGTTCTGTCCTTGCGCGCTGAAGCGGAATCCGCGTGTGTCGCCGGGAATGTCATAGCCGATGAAGGCGCGTCCCTGGCGCAGTGCCGCATAGAGCAGCCCTGTGTCGTGCGGCGTGTCGTCTACCAACGGCGCTTTGGTGAGGATGTGTGTGTTGACGCAGCTAAACAGGAAGTCGTAGGGAAACACCGTGTGCGACAACGGGCCGAGCGTGACCTGTTGCCCGTGTGCGTCTGCGCCCCCGATCCCGACAACGCGTATTCCCTGTGCGAGTAGATAATCCCATAGTTCCAGCGTGGGGGGCGGCGGTCCGATCATCGCGTCTTCCGGGCGGAAGATGTGGCGGATGGCGGTGTTGCGGTTGGGGAGGTAGTCCTTGAAGCGGGACATGAAATTCCAGATTTCCAGCCCCGTGAAGCCTGTAACAAAGCGATCCAGCCAGGGAAGTGCGGGTTCGCCGTACCACGCCACTGCATGATCATCAGGATGGGCGATGAAACTCATGCCACCCGCCTCATGCACGCTGTTGATCAGCCCTGCGAGGTTGTGCGCCTCGGATGCCATCTCGTACTCTACGCCGTAGACCAACAGGTGATTGCACTGGGGCGTGCGTGTGCGGTCGTGGACTTCTTCTCCGGTTAACAGCAGTACATAGCCGCGTTCCTCATCGCCGTAGTACCCTTCGATGCCGCCTGCACGTAGGTTATGGTCGGTGAACACGATGAAATCTAGCCCTGCCAACAGTGCTGCCTCGGCAATGTCGGTGTGCGTGCCTGTGCCGTCAGAGTAGGGCGTGTGGATGTGGAGATTGCCCACGTATTCATGAATTGCCATGTGTGCCTATCCTGTTGTTGTTCCGGGATACCCACGTCCAAGCGTACTGCAAGCGTGGGAGAACTGTCAAACAGCAGTCGGTGCAACACGGGGTGGCTGATGGTATACTTGGCGCTAAGTAAACATGCGTGAGACGTGTTGTTACCAGCAGGTAGATAGCCATGAGTGATGTACCTTCTCAGGAACCGACGCCCACAGCGGGGGGCAGGAATGATCACCCGCCAGCACACGAAGAAACCAAACCGGCGGAACGGACACGCCCGGTAGTGGATGGTCCGCCACCGCCTCCGATGTCTGCGGCACCTCCGCAGCAGATTCCACAGCGCCAGTCACGTACGCGCGCACAGGCCGCGCAGCGCAAGGTACAGCAGCGGCAGTCTGGGCAGCGACCTGGCACGCGGCGACAGTATTCGTCTCAACGTGCGTCAGCGGCTCCACCGCCACCTGCCCCTGTGCAGCAGGTTCCTGCAGGACGTGTGCGACAGCCGGTTCCGCGCAGTCAGAGCGGATTGTATCTGCCCTGGTGGTCGCTGGTGATCATGGTGGGTACAGTGGGGGTTGTGGCGTTTGGGCTGTTGTATGCGTTTACTGAACTCAGTGAACCTGTGACACTCGGTGATCAATTGCCACGCATTCAGGTGGTTACATCCACGCCGACGTTGAGCCAGGATTTTGCGTCCAGCAGCGGGCAGGCTGCAGCGCCCCAGGATGGTGCATGGCCGACCGCGATTCCCCAGGCGCAGCCGAGTGCTACTGTACCGTTGCCCACACCGATTTCGACGCAAACCTTGCCGCCCGGCAATTTTGTCATTGGCACACGCGTGCAGGTGGTAGGTGTGGATACGGCGGGGCTGAATGTCCGTGCCGCACCGGGCACAGCGGGAACTGTCCAGTTTCGCGCAGAGGAAGGCGCTGTGTTTGCGATTGTTGACGGGCCACAGGACGTAGATGGTTATGAGTGGTGGAAACTGGAAGACCCTGACAATCCCGCGCGGGGCGGGTGGGCCGCCCGCAACTTTTTGATGGTCGCAGCGCAATAACATCGAGGTAAAACGTTGAACGATCAGACTGTTGCCGCGCGCGCAGCCGAATTGCGCCGCGTACTTAACGAACACAATTATCGCTACCATGTACTCAGCACGCCGACGATCACGGATCGTGAGTATGATGTGTTGTTTCAAGAACTCAAGACGTTGGAAGCTGATCATCCCGAATTAGCTATGCCAGATTCACCCACTCAGCGTGTGGGCAGCGATCTACAGGCCGATTTGCCTAAAGTGGAACACGTTGTGCCGATTCTCAGCCTGGGCAACGCGTTCAGCGCGGAAGATGTGCAGGCATGGCGCGAACGGATTGGACGGCTGCTGCCAGAGAATTATGCGCTTGATTACGTGGTCGAGCCGAAATTCGACGGGCTGACGGGGGTGCTGACGTATATTGACGGCATATTGACCCAGGCCGCGACACGCGGGAATGGTGAGGTCGGCGATGACATCACGCCGAATGTGCGCACTGTCCTCACGGTTCCACTGCGCATCCCCGTGTCGCCCGATGGTCAGCCCGCCCCGCCGCGTTTGGTTGTGCGGGGCGAAGTGTTGTATCTCAAGGATGATTTCGCGGCGCTTAATGCGCGCATGGTGGCGGAAGACGCGCCGGCATTTGTGAATGCGCGTAACGCGGCATCCGGCGCGCTCAAGCAGAAAGATGCGCGTGTGACAGCGGATCGCCCGTTGACCGCGTTCTGCTATGCCATTCTGGACGCGGACGGCGATGTGCCGTTGACACAGTGGGGAATTTTGGGATTCTTGCGGAATCTGGGATTCTTGACCGCTGAGGATGTGGTCCAGCGTTTTGATAATCTCGATGCGGCGATTGCGTATGTGGAGGGGTTTGTGCTGCGCCGTGATGATCTCCGTTACGAAATTGATGGACTGGTGATCAAAGTGAACGAGATCGCCACCTCTGTCGATCTGGGGGTGGTGGGCAAAGACCCGCGTGGGGCAGTGGCCTTTAAGTTCCCCGCCGAAGAAGCGACGACCATGCTGCTTGATGTGGTGGCGAATGTGGGGCGTACTGGTGTGCTGACGCCGACTGCGGCGTTGGAACCCGTGTTTATTGGTGGTGTTACGGTCAAGCAGGCGAGTTTGCACAATTATGACCTGATCGCGCAAAGGGACATCCGTGTGGGTGACACCGTGATCGTCAAACGTTCCGGTGATGTGATCCCTTACGTGATCGGGCCGGTAATCGCGACACGCACTGGCGATGAGCAGGAAATTTATCCGCCTGCACAATGTCCAGTCTGCGAGTCACCAGTGGGGCGTGACGAGGGCGAAGTCGCGTACTACTGCACGAATCCTGCGTGCCCGGAACGTGTCGCGCGCAACATCGAGTATTTTGTTTCGCGCGTTGCAATGGATATTGAGGGGTTGGGTGAGCGCGGTGTCCGGTTGTTGCTGGATGAGGGACTGATTCATGATGAGGCGGATTTATTCACGTTGACGGCGGATGATGTGCTGCCGCTTGAAGGGTTCGCGGAGAAAAAAGTGCAGAACCTGCTCGCCAGTATCGCAGCGGCGCAGGAGCGTCCACTGTCGCGCCTGATCGGGGCGCTGGGCATACGTGGGGTAGGGAGTGCGGTCGCCGAACTACTGGTGAAACACTACCCAGATGTTGACGCATTGGCAGCGGCTCCGGCAGAGGAACTCGAAGCGATTGAGGGTTTGGGTCCGCACACTGCTCACGCCGTCGTGACGTGGTTCAGCAAGTCGCACAATCGCCAGTTAATCGAGAAGTTCCGTGTGGCGGGGGTGCGCTTAGCCGCAGAACCAGTCGCAGACGAAGACACATTCGATACGCTGGCGGGGATGACGTTTGTGCTGACCGGCACACTGCCCACACTCAAGCGCAACCAGGCTAAAGCCCTGATCGCGCAGCACGGGGGCAAAGTGACCAGCAGCGTGAGTCGCAAAACATCCTATGTGGTGGTTGGTGAAGACCCTGGTAGCAAATTTTCCAAAGCGCAAGACCTCGACGTGGCAATTCTAGACGAGAACGGGTTGCTGCAATTGATCGGTGGAGAAGCATGAGCGACACCAATACAGCGGTAGGCATCATACATCCCAAGCGCGAAAAAGCGATTCAGCGACGGCATCCCTGGATTTTCTCTGGCGCGATCATGCGCGCAGAGGGCGATCCGCAGGATGGCGCTATCGTCGAGTTGCGGAGTACGTCAGGCGAGTTTTTGGCGCGCGGTTACTGGAACAGCCAGTCTGCCATTCGAGTGCGTGTGCTGACATGGGATGAGGACGAGGCGGTTGATACAGCATTCTGGCGACGCAAGCTGCAATGGGCGATTGCGGCGCGCCATGTCGAAAACCGCATCCATGCACAGGGGGCGGCTAATGCGTACCGGCTGGTGAATGCCGAAAGCGATGGCATCCCTGGATTGATCGTAGATCGCTATGGCGATTGGCTGGTCATTCAGGCGCTCACGCTCGGAGTCGACGGGCGCAAAAATGAATTCGTGAATCTCCTCGTTGAACTGCTCAACCCTAAAGGGATTTATGAGCGCAGCGATGTTGATGTGCGTCCGAAAGAAGGTTTGTCTGCGCAGGCCGGCCTGCTCTATGGCGAAGAACCGCCGGAATTGATCGAAATCGATGAGAGTGGACGGCGTTTCCTGGTGGATGTGCGCGCCGGACACAAGACCGGGTATTATCTCGATCAACGCGAAAATCGCGTGATCGTCGGCGAGTGGTTTCGCGATGATGAGGAAGCGCACCAGCGTGTGGTCGTGAATGCGTTTGCCTATACGGGTGGATTTGCGGTCTATGCGTTGGAGGGACTTGCGCAGCGTGTGATCAACGTAGATAGTTCTGCGGATGCCCTGGCGTTGGCGAAGCGCAATGTGGCGCTCAACGGTTTTGACACGCCTGATGATGATTTCGTGCAAGGCGATGTGTTCGAGGTCCTGCGCTACTACCGCGACTCACGCCAGCAGTTCGACATGATCATTCTCGACCCGCCGAAGTTCGCCAAGTCAGCACGACAGGTAGATCGCGCCGCCAGAGGATACAAGGACATCAATCTGCTGGCGTTCCGATTGCTCAAGCCGGGCGGGGTGCTGGCGACGTTTTCTTGCTCAGGCACGGTCAGCGCTGATCTGTTCCAGAAGATCGTGTTTGGCGCGCTCATCGATGCGGGGCGCGAGGCGCAGATCATCCGCCGCCTGACGCAAAGCCCCGATCATCCAGTCGCGCTGACATTCCCTGAAGGTTCGTATCTCAAGGGGCTGCTGTGCCGCGTTTGGTAGGGCACTCACTCTATGTTGGGGAGTTCGCCTTGCATTTGCAGTGCCGCAAGACGGATGATCTTGTCACTGGTTTCGCGCCAACTGATGCGGCTCAAGCCCATTTTCTCGCGTAGTTTGTCGAGTTCTATACCGCGACGGTAATCGCGCACGGCGCTGGTCCAGCGCAGCACTTCAAACGAGACTTTGCCTTCCACACCTGCTGCTGTCGCAACATCTCGCAAGATATATTCGAGATTGCGCGCGGTGCAGTCGAAGATCGTGTCCTCTGGCTCGTATTGTTCCAGATATTCATCGAGTACGTGCAGCCAATCCGGGTCCAGCGCGACTTTGCGCTCCTTGTAGACATTGTTGGGTTTTCTATGCTGCACGACGAGTATCGGGTTGGCGGGGCCTTGACGCAGCACGCTACTCGGTGTCAGGCGCATTGTTTCCGCCTTCTTGATGCCCGTGTCGAGTAGTAAACGCAGCAGGAGATCGGGCCGCGCGTCGGGGTCTTCCGCGAGCCGTAGCGTCGCGGTATGCGCGAGCAGACGTGCGACATCCTCATCCGCGATCACAGGCTGCAACGGGGCGGCCCCGGAGCGTTGCAGCAGTGCCTCAGCGGGGTTGTGGTCGAGTACATGGTCACTGTGCAGCCATTTGAAGAACACTTTGAGCGTTGTGACGCGGCGCGCATAGGTTTTGCGGCTGCATGATACACCACGCCCGGATTCGATCCAGGTCATGAAGCGATTGAGTTTGCTCGTGGTGATTTCGCCCAGCACCATACCCGCACCAAAGAACTCGACGGCCAGTCCTAGATCGGAGCGAAATGCGTTGATGGTGTGCGGGCTGCGACCGTCCTGGCGCAGATGCTCCAAGAACGGGGAGATCGCCTCGTCAAGCGCGCTGTAGAGTGTCAGGCTGTGTTCTGAGTTGGTGGGGAACATTGGTAATTGTCGTTCGGGCATAGGAATCCTCTGCGTTACGAAATGCGTAGTTGCGTGTTATTGTGAGTGCTGCATAGTTTTCGTTAGAATGTCCAGTGTAAGTATATTAAGCATCGTTAAATTTTCACAAGCAGCGCGCCCGCCCCATTCTGCTCGACCATAAGGAGGTCTTCGCGGTGGTTACTTATCAAGATAAACCCTGGTTACAACATTATGATGCTGATGTTCCTCAGACGCTTGCTCCATATCCTGAACACCCGTTGCAAAATTTTTTGATCGATGCCGGGAAGCAATACGGTGATGCTGTTGCCACGATTATGTCTGCCAAATTGCCGGTGCTAGGCCGTCTAAAACACACGCTGACCTACCGCGAAGTGGACGCGTATTCTGATGCACTCGCCGCAGGGTTGGTAGACCTGGGCATCACGAAAGGTGACCGTGTGGCGATAATTATGCCCAACTGTCCCCAATTCGTGATCACATTTTACGCGATTCTTAAGGCTGGCGGCACAGTAGTCGCGATTAATCCCACGTTCCCACCGCAGAAAATCGCGGATGTTCTGGTCGATAGTGGTGCAGTGGCCGCCGTGACGCTCTCGTTGTTTTACAATGGTGTGAAGCAGGTGCAGAGCAGTACACCAGTGAAACATGTGATTGTTACCAATATCAAAGAATATTTGCCGGGGCCGGTGCAGTTCTTGTTCACTCTCGCAAAAGAGAAAAAAGAGGGCCATCGCATCGAGAAACAACCGGCAGATCACTGGTTCCAGGATGTACTGGAGCGTTATGCGGGACAACAGCCAGGGGTAGAGGTCAGCGCCGACGACATTGCGATCTTCCAATACACAGGCGGCACGACAGGTGTCCCCAAAGCAGCGATGGCAACACACCGCGCGCTGGTCGCGAACACGATCCAATGTCAGGCGTGGTTGGCGCGTCCGGGCGTGCAGGAGAGTTTTCTGGCGGCGATTCCGCTGTTTCATGTGTTTGGCATGGTCGCGGTGATGAGTTTCGCGGTTGGGTCGCACGCCGAGATGATTATGGTTCCCAACGCGCGGGACATTCCTGATGTGGTGGAGAATGTTCACGCGTACCGTCCTACGTTGTTCATGGGAGTTCCTGCGCTCTTTAACGCCATTAACAATTACCAGGGCGTGATCGACGGGAAATACGACCTGTCGTCGATTTATGCGTGTATCAGCGGGTCCGCGCCGTTGCCGCCCTCGACTAAGCGCCGTTTTGACGAACTCTCCGGGGGGGTGATTCTCGAAGGGTTTGGTATGAGCGAGGCTCCGACAGCGTCACACGTTAACCCGGTGAAGGGCGAGAATCGCATTGGCGCGATTGGCTTGCCACTCCCTGATATGGAAATGCGGATTGTGGACCTGGATGACGGTGAAACAGATTTGCCAGTGGGCGAAGTCGGTGAATTGCTGATGCACGGCCCGCAGTTGATGAAGGGGTATCACGGGATGCCTACCGAGACGGCCAACGCATTGCGCGAAGGGCCGGATGGCAAGCTGTGGTTGTACACGGGCGATATCGCGCGCATGGACGAAGACGGCTATTTCTACATTGTGGATCGCAAAAAGGATATGGCGTTGATCGGCGGTTTCAATGTCTATCCACGCAATGTGGAAGATGTGTTGATGGACCATCCCGTTGTGCGCGAAGCGGCTGTGGTGGCGATTCCGCACCCCGATCCTGCGAAGGTAGGGCAGGAGGCGCTGAAAGCCTGGGTTGTGGTGCAGGGCGGTCAGACCCTTACTAAAGAAGATTTGATCGCGTTTGTGAGTGAGAAACTGGCACGTTATGAAGTGCCGACACGCATTGATTTTGTGGACGAACTTCCGCGCACGGCGGTGGGCAAACTGCTGCGTCGTGAATTGGCGCGCATGGAAATGGAAACCCGCGAACAGGCTGAATCTGAGTAACATAGAGGAGCTACAGTGACGTACACCGATCATCCAGACGTGCGCGCGGCGTTGTTTGACATAGACGGTACGCTGACAGTCAGCAGTCAGGTGTGGAAAGTGCTGATGCATTCGCCGGATGTGGCGCGGTGGCGGAAAGTGTGGCTGTATGGGACCGCCATGCCACATTATATGCTGAGCAAGGTGGGGGTGTTGGGTCAGGCGCAGTTTCGTAATCGCTGGGTGCGGCTGATGGCCTGGTTGACGATGGGGTGGC
>CBEVZO010000077.1:0-9453 GCA_965554365.1 uncultured Anaerolineae bacterium | reverse complement strand
CCAGCGACCGGCGGGGATACGTCTGTAATAAGAAATTGATCAGTCCCGGTTCGAGCGTGCCCCGGTGTTCGCGCGCGACGAGCAGATCAAAGCGCGAAGTCAAGCCACCAATGCGCTGCTCCACACGGAGCGCCGCCTGTAATACGCCATCCGGTCCCGGCACGACCCAATAATCCGCCTGCTGCCCGCTGAGCAGAAAATGCGCAAATCCCAGGCGCGGAGGCCGCAAATCATCGCGCGTCGTCGGGCGCAACCAGCCTAGCCCGCCCCGGCGATTGGGACGCAGTACCTCGGCCAACGCCAGAAGTTGCGGGGCGTCGCGCCGCTGCATCCGGCGTATGGGCAGCGGGTCAGCGGACGCGGGCGGTATTTTGTGGTACGACGCCCGCCGCCAACGCGTGAAGATGCGCTGTGTGCGGAAACCGAGCGTTTCATACAAGTGACGGGCCGCTGTGTTGGGCGCATCCACTTGCAGCACGGCGAACCGTCCACGCGAGGCAATCGTTGCCAGTGCCGCCTGCATCAACTGCCGTGCGATCCCGCGCCGCCGGAATTCGGGATACACCGCCACATTCGCCACTACCCAGCCGCGATCATAGCCCACGCGCGAAAGCGACACATTGCCAACCAGCTTTCCCTGCGCCATCCACACGAAACCGTGCAGCGCCGGAATCGCGTTGGCCGCACGCGCCAACCGCCACGCCAACGGACCGACCTTTGCTATGATCCGCATCTCGCGCAGCATCGAGCGTCCACCCGCGTCGAGCGTATCCGCAAAGCACACTTCGATCAGATCAGCCATCGCCGCCAAATCGCGGCGAGGATGCATGGGGCGTAAACCATTGGGCATGTGGGCTGTGGGTGCTGCCGTCGCGACCATAAGCTCCTCGGAAAAACGTTACAAGCGCGTGGATCGCTGAGGGCTGAAACCCTCAACTACACAAAATCAAAGGACGCTCAAGCGCCCTCGCCTATTGGCAACCCAGCGCCTTTATGCAGATTAGAAAATTAACGCGGATATCCTGGTGAGCACAGAACGGCCTCACCCCCCTCGGTCCCCCCTCTCCATCCAAGATGGTTCATTCAATCTCGCTGGCGCTCGACAGAACCTATGGAGAGGGGGGAAGGTGCGGCAAACACACGCCTGACTCCCCCTTGCTCCATCTCCGATGGGGAAAGGGGGTTGGGGGGATAGGGGCCGGTTTTCAGGCAGTGATATCCGTCTTAATTTCTTAAAGAGCATGAGGGCCAGGCGGTGCGTGTCAGCCATCAGCCCAAAGCAACACATGCGCTCACCCTGCACCGCGAGATACCTGCGGGGAGTATGCCGCCACATAAGCCCCGCAGTCACGGAGAGAGCCACTGCACCTAGCCAACGCTATGTGCGCGTGAAAAATTCCTCGTAGGGGCGCTGCTCTGCCGCGCCCGACATTGACCGAGTTTCGCTCCGGGCGCAGTAGAACAACGCCCCTACGCACTCACAAAATGGGGGTGAGGTGAGGTTACCCTTCCAGCGCCGCGAGCAGCCGTTCCGCTTCCTCGATGGTGATCTTGTTTTCCTGCACCATCTGCAAAATCAGCAGCCGTTCCTGCTCGGTCACCGGGTCTTTTTTGCGCTTGGGTGTGCCATCCGACCCCAACGCAAACTGAATGCGGCGTGGACCGGGATCGCGCTTACGCTTGGCGCTGCGTTCCATTTTGCGACGTACACGCTCCGCTGCGCGTTCGGCCTGCTGCTGCGCGCGTTCCGCAATCTGTTCGGCCTGCGCACTCCAATGCTGCGCCTTCGCCTGGATACGCTCATCCAACCCTTCAAGCTGGCGACTGAGCTTAGTTTCCAGTGTCGTGAGCCGCGCTTCGAGTTCATCCTCGATCTGCACGCCGAAGCTCAGCACGTAGTCTTCCTCTTCGCCGACCAGCCGCAAGCTGTTGGCCTCGCCAAGCGTGACCGTCGCCTCGCCCGTGCCCAACGTGACGATCTGCTGACCGTCGTCACTCTCGCTGATCTCGACCTCAACGTCCAGTCTGCATTCGGTTTTGGCGGGCAGGTAAAATGTAGCGTTGGTTTCCTCGCGCACGCGGCACAAGATATCACCACCTATATTGAAGTGGTACTCCTGCTCCGGCGCGAAGCTGATGTTCAACACCAGATCGGCGCTGACGCGATCCACCTTACAGCTACCGTCGATATTGCGCAGATACAGGTCGGAGCCAATCGCCGCCACCCATACATTGCCCGTGACCTCACGGATCGTGGCATCGCTGCCCACGCTCTCGACGATCACTTCGCCTTCCACGCGCTTGACGCGTAGATCGCTGCCGACGGTCTTGATGTTGACGCTCTGCGCCCCGCGCACGATCAGATCGCCGCCGACCGTGTTAACATCGGTCGAGCAGCCTAGCTCGGTCAGCTTGGCGTCGCCGCTAACCTGCTGTACCGACACATTGACGTCGTCGGGCACAGTGATCCGCGCATCGCCGCTGATACGCACCACGTAGGGCTGACCCTCGCCCAACTGTTCGGCCTCTGCGCCTTCGCCGTCGATCTGCAACCGCCCCCCGGAGCGCCCGCGCAGTCGTAGGTCACCGCCCACAAACTGCACGATCACCGGGACCGTGACATTGTCGTATTCAATGCGATTCATATGCTTACCTCCACGCCGGACCTCGCCGGAAAAGTCGCTGGTTCAATTGCGCAGTGTCGTAAGTTTGCGGTGATCATGTAGGGGCAGGGCTTGCCCTACCCAAATTGGGAAACCCAAGGGTTGCCCCTACAAATTACCTTACCCTTGCGACACGCAGCACTCAATCAACGTAAATGTGTACGCGTTCGTTATCGTCCAAATCTTCCACTTCGACCAGCGTGCCCGTGAGATCGCCATCTTGCAGCGCCTCGAGTATGTCGTGCATCATCTCCGCATCGACTTCATCCGTGAACCGCGCGCCAACCTTCAAACCGAAATGTACCAGGCCCAGGGGTACATTTACGCGCACGCGGGCCTTGCCCGACGCCAGATCGCTAACCTGAATGTGCAGCCAGCGACGGCCCGACTTGCCCTTTAACGGTGCTTTGAGTACCGGTTTAGGAGACGCAGGCGGATCGCCATTGCTCGCGGTTGCCGCGCCGCTAAGCAGGGCTGCCGCTTCGTCTGTGCTGATCTCGCCGCGTGCAAGCATTTCTAAAACTTCCTTACGTGTAGCCATCGTTCAATCCTCCGTGAGTCAGGTGCATGACCATCCTGAAACGTATGATGCCACACAAACTATACGCTGCTGCACCATTTCCGTCGCGTTCACAGTCGCGTTCAGTCGCGCTGTAGCAGTTTGAGTGCTTCTTCTGAGGTGATCCGGCCCTCCGCCAGGTTATCGAGAACCTGCGCGCGATCACCGGGTGTCAGCGGCGCGTCGTCGTCCCCGTCCGCGCTACCCGGCAGTTCGTAGCCCATAGCCATGATCACTTCGTCCAACCGGCTGCGCACGGTGGGGTAGGAAACGCTGAGCAGCTTGCCCACCGCCTTGAGCTTCCCTTCGCAGCGCAAAAAGACTTCCACAAACTCCAATTGCTCCGGGGTTAACAACGCCAGCCGCCCAAACGAAAACCGCCCCTTCAGCGAGATATCGCAGTTGTCACACTTCAATTCGGCAATCGTCATCGCCTCGCCGCAGACTGGGCATTGACCGGGCACAGGATATACAGGATACATAGAAAATTCCTTGTCTGTCGTCGCGTATAATGGTGCAATCGACTATCAACATTCCACCGCCAGCCCAAAGCACCATCGCACGGCGCTTTTCGCGGTCAGCTTAGCTGTAGTGTAACAAATCACATCTACAAAGTCAATGTATTGGCTTAATTTATTTTAAGTGTTTACTAAATTTTTACCAAATCCCAAAAGTGTACATTGTTCAAGTTTTGTAAAGATCGCACGCGAAGCGCCAGAATAGTACTGAGGTCCTATAAACCTCTGTGAGGGGATCGGATAAGCTGAGAGTGAACAAATCTCAGCGCAGAGCCAGCGCGCCGCCGGTTGACGGTGGGTACAGCGTCAGGTCTGCGCCACAAAATCGTGTATAATCAAACATAGAAAGGAGGCCATGATGCACTTTTGGCTATGGTTGAAATCTCACCTGCCCCACCCTGATACGGATGAGGGTCAAGGGCTGGTCGAGTACGCACTCATTCTCGTATTGGTCGCCGTCGTCGTCATCGCTATTCTGGCGATACTTGGCCCAGCAATCGCTGACGTGTACGAAAACATCATTGAGGGCCTGTAACGCCAGGCACACGGTTAATTGCTCATCGCGAACGTTTTCCGTTCGCACATCATCAGTCCTGATTTATCAGACCCCGCGCTATGCGGGGTTTTGTATGTGTGGGCAATGGTCAAAGAAAAACCCCCGGTTCAACGAGGGTTCATGATTGGCAGTTAATGGTGCGTGCGGTCTGCGCGCTATACCACGCGACGCTTCCAGATTTCCGTCAGCTTAACCTCGCGCACATCCTTCGTATCGAGGAACTCCATCACCAGACGGTTGAAACCCTGCGGCTCCTCCAACATCGGGAAATGCTTAACCCCATCCAGCGGCAGCACATGGCACGTCGTGCGTCCAGCAGAGATCGTCTCCACCATCGATTGTTCCGGCTGCTTGAGGAACGTATCGTCTTTGCCGTGAATAATCAATACCGGAACCTCTAGCTTCTGGAGATCACGCACCGTGTCCACAAAGCCGAAGGTATCAATCGTCATCTGTACCACCAACGGGTCCGCTTTATTGACCTCGTCGCGCAGCTTCTTACGGTCCGGCCCATCTTCGACATGATCTTCCAGCAACTTGAAACGATCCGTACTCTTAAGCTGCTCTTTCAGCGGATTCTGCACCATCATGCGTATCGTGCTTGCGCCGGGCACATAATCCAGCTTAGGCATTTCCGGCACATCGGGCAACTGCTCCGGCGGTGCGCCGGGAGTCGCCGGTTCAATCGCTTTGGCGGGCTGATCGGTAGGCGGAGTCGCCGCGTCCTGCGGTGATTTCGCGTTACCCACACCTTCATGCGCCGCGATGGCCTTGGCCTGCCGGTCGAGCGCCGCCTGGATGCGCTTCTTCATTTCTTCGTTGCGCCAGGGCATTGTCTCCGCCTCGGAGAACGCCGGCGGTTTTTCGTCCGTACTGGTCTCCGCGCTCTTTCCCGCCGCTGCTTCCGCTGTTTCCGCTGCTTTAGCCGCTGCGGCTGCCGCGACCGTTGCTGCCGCCGTCGTGGTCGGACCAGAGGGTAACTGCCCTTGCGGACTCAGATTCTGCGTCAGGGGCCGCGCCTGGGGAGCCAGGTGGAACAGTGGCGGAGCCACCGCCAACACGCGCGCCACGCGATCCGGGTGTTTGGTCGCATAACGGGCCGCGATGGAGGCTCCAAAATCGTGCCCGACCAGCGCCGCCTTCTTGATACCCATACGATCCATGAACGCTTCGAGCAACGCGACCTGTGCATCAAACGTGTACCGCTTGGCATCGCGCGCCGAATCCCCGAATCCCCACAAGTCAATCGCGTAGGTGCGATATTTGCTGCCCAACTGACGCATGGCAGGAACCCAGTAACGCCACGATCCCAGCCAGCCATGCACCAACACGACGGGTCTACCACGTCCTAAGGCTTCAAAATGGACTAATTCGTCATCAATTGTGATTGCACTCATGCCATCTTCCGCACTTTATTTGGGTCGCTTGCCTGCGCAGCGTCATGCTGCCAGAGCGCTTATTATACCGTCGAATCACTATTATTGATCATTCAATGTCGAATTTTTCGAGAATTTCCTGAATCCGGCGTGTCAGATAATCGGGCGCAAAGGGCTTGAGGATATAATCATCCGCCCCAGCATCCAGGCCCGTTTCCATCTCGTTGGATTGCCCCTTCGCCGACAAAAACACAACCGGGATGTCCTTCATTTCGTCAATCGCCTTCAGCGCGCGACAGGCCTCATAGCCCGTCATACGCGGCATCCGCACATCCATCAGAATCAGATCGGGCTTAACTTCGGGAGCCACCTCGACCGCTTCCGCCCCATTGGACGTTTTAATCACTTCATGACCAGCATACTTGAGCGTGAACTCGATGAGATCGCGGATATCACGTTCGTCTTCTGCTATCAAGATTTTTGCCATGTGGTAACTCCATCCGCTGTGTGTGCTAAGCGCTGCTAAGCGGCCCTTATGGGTTGTGTGCTGCCAGGTAATTAAGCAGCCGTTGTCCCATCCCCCTCAGCCACCTACTCGGCGGCGTCTTCGTCTTCCGGCTCAGCCCAGGGTTTCGTCGGCAGACTAACGAAGAAAGTCGTGCCCTGGTTCACCTCACTCTCGAACCAGATCTTACCGCCGTGCGCGAGGACCAACTCGTTCACAATCGCCAGCCCCAACCCTGTACCGGGTGTGTCCATCACCAGGTCCTGCGCTTCATCACCCCGGAAGAACCGCTCAAACACACGATCCGCGACTTCGGGCGGAATCCCGATGCCGGTATCGGAGATACTGAGAATCACATGCTCCGTTGCATCATCGTACCGGGCCGCGATCGCAATCTTGCCCTCCTCCGGCGTATAGTTGAACGAATTATCCGCCAGATTGGTCATAATCTGTGCGACCTTATCGTAATCGCCCCAGATCGTCAAATGTTCGTCTTCGGGCAGCGCGCCCTCGATCAGCAGAGTACGGCCTTCGTCTTCACAGCGCCCGCGCAAATGCAGCACCACCGAGTTGACCAGATCGGGCACTTCGACCATCGTCGGTTTCAGGTCCATGCGTCCCTGGTCGATACGCGAGATGTCGAGCAGGTCGTTGACCAGGATGCTGAGGCGATCCGCATTCTGCTTGATCGTCTCCAAGAAGCGCTGCTGCTGATCACTGACCGCGCCCGCCGCGCCCAACAGTAACAGGTCGGCGTATCCCTTAATCGAGGTCATCGGCGTGCGCAACTCGTGCGACACAGTAGCAACAAAGTCGCTCTTGAGCCGGTCCACCTCAACCTCGCGCGTGATGTCACGGAAGATCGACACCATACCGAGGAATTGGTCGCCCATATTCACCGGGGAGAGACGCACATTGATCACGCGACCATCTTCGAGCCGGAGCCGTTCTTCGTGGAATTCCCCTGGCTCGTAAGCCGTCGGGTCTTCCATCCACTGCTCGACCTTCTCCGTCCACTGCGAACTACCGCCATACAGCCCAGAAATCTCTGCGGTGGAGCGGTGGAGCACCTGATCGGTTGCCACGCCGAGAATGCGCGTCGCTGCCGTGTTGAACACAATCACACGGCCTTCCGCGTTAACCACCATCACACCATCCGCGATAGCGTTGAGGACCGAGGCGGATTGCGTCGCTTCCACCTGCTCGTGGCGCAGCATTTCACCGAGGCGCTCGGCCTGATCGCGGATCAGGCTGTAGAGTTCCGCGTTGTTCATCGCGTTGGCGACCTGACTGGCTGCCGCTGTCACCAGTCGCAACTGTTCTGCGGCGAACTTGCCCGGTGTCTCGCTGTAGAGCATCATCACGCCGAGAATATCTTCGTTCGTCTCAATCAACGCCACCATCGCGGAGCGCGGCTGGTCATCGGCTTCTGACAACCGCAACCAACGCGGATCGTTCTGCACGTCTTCGATCACCACCGACCGCCGTTGCTGGATCGCCCAGCCCCCCAGCCCTTCGTTCATCGCCAGCGAGAGGTCTTCGCTCTCCCCCTCTGCCGGAACATCCCAACCCAACCGCGCGCGGAAATACAACCGCTCGGTGATCGGCTCCACCGCGAGGATCGCGCCCTGCGTCGCGCCCACCGCCCGCGCCGTCATGGTCAGCGCACGGTCGAGCAGGCGCTCCATATCCAGGCTGACAGCCAATTCAGTCGTGATGTTGTACAGCGTCGAGATGTGCTGGCGTTCCTGTTCCAGTTCGGTCGTGCGCTCCTGCACACGGCGATCCAGGGCTTCCGCCAGTTCCACCGTCTGCTGGAACAAGCGCGTCCCGTGCAGCGCCACCCCCAACTGCCCACCAATCGTGGTCAGGATACGCTGGTCGTTGTGCGTGAACGCGGCGGGCTTCTGATCATCGCGCACGCCTAGCACACCGATGACTTCATCACCAACGTACAGCGGCACACCCAGGAAACAACGTGACTCTTGCATCACCGTCTCGATGCCCAGGCTGCGCCGCACATCGTCGATATTCGTCCCAGCCAGCAGCAACGGCGCGCGGTTCCGCACAATCAACGAGAATTCATCATTGCCCAACGGACGCGCCGCCATCTCCTGACGCTCGTCCGTCAACACCGACAGCGCCAACGGGAATGTCAACTGCCCCGTCGCCGCGTCGTACAGCACCACATACAGCCATTGGGCCTCGGTCAGGTTCGGCAACTGCATGTCGATCACGTCCAGCAGTTCTTCCATGCTGTTGGCCGCCGACAGCGCCGTAGACATATCGTTAATCACATACAGTTCTTCCACTGTACGGCGCGTTTCTGTTTGCAGGCGCGCGTTTTCAATCGAGATCGCGGCCTGACTTGCCAGCGTTTGCGCAAGGCGCATCGCCTCCGGTCGGAACTGCCGCGTCGGGTCCAGTGATTCCACTTCCACCAGCCCAATCGAAATCTCATTCACGATCAGGGGGATCAAGACACGGGTCGCCGCTTCGTGTTTGTCGATCAGCGCCCGCTCGCCGGGTGGCAAATCGTCGTCGGTAGCCTGGATGGTAATCAACTCGCGGTCTTGCAGCGCCCGCCGGCGTAAGGGATACTCGTCCAACTCCACGATGTCGCCCACCTGCACGGTGTCGGATGCGGCACGCGCGCTAACCTCGCCACGTACCGTGAGCGTACCGCTCACGTCATCCCACAGGAAGATCGTACACGCGTCTGTGCCCAGCGCACTGAGCATCTGGACCGTCACACGGCGCACCACTTCGCCGAGGTCCAGCGTCACGGCGGTAGCCTGCGCGGATTCGAACAGCGTTTCTAGTTCGCTGGTACGGATCGAGGATTGCTCAAACAACGCCGCGTTCTGCACCGCGATACCGGCCTGCGACGCAATCGTCTGTGCCAGCCCGATCTGCTCGTCAGAGAAATTACCCTCAGGATCAAGCATATCCAGCCGCAAAATACCGATCACCAGACCACCCACGACCAGCGGGACCAGCAGTGATTGCTGCACATCGTCACGGCGCAGCAGCACACGCAGGTCATCCGTTAGCGCGCCCGTATCGGAATTCTGGACCACCATAGGGATCAGATTATTCCGCACGCGCTCTACAACGACGTTTTCGTCGAGGTTAAAAACCAGCGTGGGCGGCGCATCACCGCGCGGATAGTCCACTACCGCGCGCCCGATGTTGTTCGCCGAGTCCACTTGCAGCGCGGCCCCTTCTTCAACACCCAATGCAATCGCGGCCTCACGCAGCGCGATCTCGAAGATG
>CBEVZO010000076.1:0-9531 GCA_965554365.1 uncultured Anaerolineae bacterium | reverse complement strand
GTAGCCGGTCATGTCTTCCGTTACGCCCTCGTGAAACGGTAGCCCGGTGGCTTGCCCGTACTGCGAGATCAGACAGGCCAACAACCGTTCATCGGCCCCTGCAGTGGACTGGCGACTGAATGCCGACGCCGCGTTATACCCCGTGCCCCCCACACCATAATCCTGACAGTCGTTGGCGTGGATCGACAGCAAAATATCTGCCTGATAGCCGATCAGCCGGTCGTCGAACTCTTGCAGCAAGTCCACTTCGTATTCCAGTCGCCGCAGCGACGCCACAACTTCACGCGATACCGCTTCATTGATCTCCAATTCAGTCAGACCGTCAGGACACACCGCGCCGGGGTCCACCCCCGAATCAACACCCGCCGGGGGACCACTGTGCCCCGCGATGATGCCGATCCGCACCTGACGCTGTTCGGTGGGCAGCGGCGAGGGCTGGATGTTGATCACGCGCTGCGTGGCCTGCACCTGATTCAACCCGGCGACGAATTCATCGCTCAAAAAATCCGGTTGAATCCACAGCGAGAACACCGTCGAGACGCCCACTGCCGCGATCAGCACAATGATCAGCGTGCGGAGTGTAACCCACCAGGTGCGCGGGTTGCCTGGGTGGTGTGCGGTGGGGCGTGCGCGCGGCATAGAAGGCCCAGTAGGGGGCGCAGGAGGCGCGGCAGCTTCCGCTGGATGGGGGCGTTGCAACGGCAGGTTCAGCGCGGAGGCGGTCGAAACTGAACGCCCCATGCGTGTTGGACCGCCGGCGGGCGGGCGCGTCACGATGGGAGTTACATCGTCGTCCGCTTCCAGCGTGCCGGAGTCGAATGTGCGCCGTTCGAACACACTATCGTCCGAAGTACTGGTATCTGGCGGTTGGTCGTCAGCGGCGGGTGCTGCATCGGGATCGTAATCATAGTCGTATGCATCCGCCGCATACGCCTCCGTAGCGCCGTGATCCGCATGATCAGCGGACTCGTCATCGTCATGCCAATACTGTTCGTGATCGTCAGCCATGATAGTCTCTGCGTCGTGTCCGGCCTGTCGTGAAACATTGCGCATCCGAATCTTAACGCACCCGCGCCAAAAGTGACACATTCCTGTGTGTGCCGGTTTATATCGCTGCGCGACGCACCAATTTTCACGAAGGTGTTGACAAGCGTTCAAGTGCCTGTATATAATAATTGTAAAGATGGAACCGTTTCCAAGAACGCCAATGGTTTTTATATTTGTGAGCTTACCGAATTATGCGTACCCCTACCATTAAGGATGTTGCCAAACGCGCCGGAGTTGGCGTGGGCACGGTATCCCGTGTGCTAAATGGCAGCCCACAAGTGCGTCCCGAAACGCGCGAGAAAGTCATGGTCGCGATCCGCGAGTTGGGCTTCAGCCCCAACCTTGCCGCGCGCCAGCTTTCCGGGGGTAAAACCTTCACCATTGGCGTCGTATCACCGTTTTTCACCTTCCCTTCGTTTGTGGAACGTCTGGCGGGCATTCAGGATGTGTTGGACGACTCGCCGTATGATCTTGTGTTATATAGCGTGCGCGGCCCAGACCGGCTGCACCACCAACTGCGCAGTATCCTCAGCCAAAAACGCGTGGATGGCCTGATCGTGCTGTCGCTGCGGCTGGACGAAGATGAAGTGCGGCGCATGGCCCCTGATATGCCGGTCGTCGTGGTAGATAACAACGATATCGTACATTACCCGCACGTCATGATCGACAACTTCGCGGGCGGACTGATGGCGACGCGTTATCTGATCGGGCGTGGACATACAGCCATTGGCTTTATCGGCGACCCGGTGGATAACCCGTTCGGGTTCCAGAGTACGATCTGGCGCTTTGAGGGCTTCAAAGCGGCGTTGGAAGAAGCAAATCTGCCGCTACATGAGGGCTGGATCCGTTTCGGTAAGTACGATGAAGACTCGGCGCACGAAAATGCGCAGCAGATTCTCACGCAGCCTACGCGCCCGACGGCGCTGTTCGTCGCGATTGACACGCTGGCACTCGGCGCGATGGCGGCGATCTACGACCTGGGGCTGCGTGTGCCGGATGATGTAGCGATCATTGGATTTGATGATATCCAGGCCGCCAGTTATATCGGCCTGACGACCGTGCGGCAGCAGCTCACCGAGAGTGGGCGCTGGAGTGCGCAGCGGATGCTAGACTGGCTGCGCGAGGGCGAACTCGACGCGGAGGCGAAGGCATACAAACTTCCCTTAGAAATCGTCGTGCGCTCGACGGCATAAGTCCTCGTTTTTTTCGAGACTTATGGAACCGTTTCCGAGGCTCTAAAGCGCAGTTAATAGCAGTCTGCGACGCCCGGCAATTCCAGCAGGTGATGCCATCAGGTCCAGCGTTTACCGTTTGTCACTGGTGTGATCCACAACCTATGTGTTCGTGCAAAGCGTTAGCAGCAGTGGTGTGAAGGGATAAATCCTTCGGCGCGCTTTGGCTGTTGAGCGTCAACCCCTTACAGGCCGGGATCGTGTGTGATATCGCGCACGCGATCCCGGTTTTTGTGTGTTGTGCTAGCTTTGGTAGCTCATGACGGCAGCGAGAATGCTTCTTCCAGATCGCGCACTTCGGCTTCGCTGATCGGGATCAACTTGCCGATGTTGCCCGTCTCGATCAGCGATTTGGCGCTGAACTCCGCGACTTCCAGGCGGTCAAATGTTTGCAGGATGTTTTCCCCGACCGCGAGAATACAGTCGTTTTTGAGCAGCACCACCGGCGTACGTGCGGCTATGGCTGTCGCTGCGCCTTTGGGGTCAGTATACTGCGTCCCGTAGGGCACAACGGGAATATCGCGCAGCAGAATGTAGCTTTCGGGGATCGTTTTCGTCTCGAACGTCGCGGTCGTGATCGCGTAGGCTGTGGCATGCGGCGACTGCGCGCTGATCACGCAGTTGATCGCCGGGTGTTGTGTATAGATGGCCTGATGCAGCCGCACGGACCGGCTCGGCAGTTTGCCACGTTCACGCTGTCCATTGCGCACGAGGACGATATCGTGCAGTTCCAGGCTGCGACGGTCGGCCCCGGTGGGCGTAATCAAGAAGCTGTCCTCGTCCACGCGCGCGGAGACGACGCCTTCGGTGCTGATCATCAACTGGCGGTCGTAGGCGCGGCGCACGATGTCCACGATCTGCTGGCGCAACTCGCGCTCGCGGCTGGGATGCTCGTCCGGGTCGAATTCCGGCAGCAGATGGTGGGCGCGATCAAAGGGCGTGAGTTGTTCTTCGGTCAGCGTGGTGATCTCGCCGCCCACATCCAACGCTTTGAGTTCGGTGCGTGCGCAGAAATCAAGCGTTTCCAGACGCTGGAACGCTTCGAGCAGGTTCGCGCCGCCAGTGGCGATGCCGTGATTTTCCAGCAGCACCACGTTGAACCCCTCCGCGAAGGTCGTCGCAATGTTGGCTCCCAACTGTTCGCTACCGGGCAGCGCATACGGCGCGTAGCCCACCGGACCGCAGACCCGCTGCGCCTGGGGGATAATGTTTGTGTTAGGAGTACGGCGTGCGATGCTGAACGCGACCAGTGCCGGGGGATGCGCGTGGACGATGGCGTACAGGTCAGGCCGCGCGGCATAGATCGCCTGGTGGAACGGGTATTCCGACGATGGTTTGTGCGGGCCGCTGATTGTGCCATCAGGGTGCATACAGATGATGTCGTTGGGCGTCAGGTTGCCTTTGTCGATGGCGGCAGGCGTGATCCAGATCGTGCCATCCTGTTCGCGGATGGATAGGTTGCCGCCGGAAAGCGTGGTCATGCCATTGTTATAGATGCGGCGCATAATGGCGACGAGTTGTTCACGCGGGTGCATCAATTGATAACGCATAGGGTGTTGTTACGCCGGGTTGGCGTATCCTCCTGTTAGGTTAAATCGAGTATCGTGCGGCACAACGCCGCGTTACGCGGTACTATTTAATGGGCGCGCATGTTGCATTCGTTACGGTAAGGAACGATGACAATGAACGTCGCAGAGATGGTAACGCGAATACGTCGCAATTGCACGGTTTTTGGCGATCAATTTCCGACGGTGGGCGCGGGCACACAGTACGAGTTGGGACCCAACAACAACTGGCTCGCTGCGTTCTGGGCCGGGTTGGTGTGGCTCGCCTATGCCGAGGCGCAAACGGACGATCTGCGCACCTATGCGGAGGGGCATCTCGCCAGCTTCACCGCGCGGTTGGACAACCGCGTGCATATCACGCACGATCTCGGTTTTTTGTACACGCTCAGCGCGCGGGCACAGTGGCAGCTTACCGGTGCGAAGGAAGCGCGGGCATTGGCGCTGCGGGCGGCACGTGCATTGGCGAAGCGATTCAACCGGCACGGGAAATTCATTCAGGCGTGGGACGCGGTTGGCGTGGGAGAGAACGCCGGGCGCGCGATCATCGACACGATGATGAACATACCACTGCTGTTTTGGATGGCGGATCAGACCGGCAAGTCTTGGTTCCGCGAGATCGCGTGTCAGCACGCCGACACGACCGCGCAGTATCTCATACGCGAGGACGGCGGATCGCACCATACCTATTTCTTCGATCCGGCGACGGTCGACCCCCTCAGGCCCAAGACACACCAGGGCTACGCCGATGACTCGCTGTGGGCGCGCGGGCAAGCGTGGGTGATCTTCGGCTTCGCAGTCGCAGCAGATTGGACCGGCGAGGCGCGCTATGCGGAGATTGCGCGGCGGGGCGCGGAACGGTTTATGGCGGAACTGCCGGCGAATCATGTGCCGCTGTGGGATTTGCGTCTGCCCGACGACGCACTGCAAGCCCCGGATACATCAGCCAGCGCGATTGCAGCGAGCGGGATGCTGCGCTTGGCACGATTGCTCGACGGTGACGCGGGCGCGCAGATGCGTCAAGGCGCGGACCTATTGCTCGACAGCCTGCGCACGCTGTACCTGGAGACGGATCCGCAGGCACAGGGCTTGCTGCGTGGCGGCACGTATCATGCACATAAACGCTGGGGCGTGAACGAGTATTTTATCTGCGGCGACTACTTTTTCTTCGAGGCGCTGTTGCTTGCTGCGGATCGCGCCCCGGATTTCTGGGGTCCGCCGTCGTAGAGCTAAACATGTGGCCTGCACCCAGAGTTGTGTGAGTATCACGCATCGGGTTATCATTAGAGGTATACAGACATCGCAATATCTCGTTCCACTGCGCGGCGCGCCGTGAACGATCTTTCGTTCAACTTGGAGAGTGATGATCATGACACAGCAGAAAGACCCCGTAGTCGTTGAGTATTCGGAGAGTCTGGCAAATCTCGAAACACAGGTTACCCAGTTGGGAGACGTGGTGAGCCGCACGCTGCAAGCATTGTCGAAGCACGGCGTGCAGTTGTCGGTGGACTTGAACGCTATGATCCGCGATCTGGGGCAAGATGTGGGCGCGGTAAGCAAGAAAAGTCAGAAGGTGTTGCTCCAGTATGATCAGCAGCGCGAATTGGTCGATACGGTGGCGCTTATTACGTCGTCGCTGGAACTGGACGACGTGCTCAATGAAGTCATGGACACCGTGATTAAGTTAACCGGAGCCGAGCGCGCGTATCTGATGCTGCGCCAGCGTGGCGGCGATGAGTTGAAGATTCGCGCGGCGCGTAACTGGGATCGCGAAACGATCTCGGACGGTGACGCGGTGTTCAGCGGCAGCATTGTCGATCTGGCGCTGGAACAGCAGGAGCCGGTCGTTACCACGAACGCGCAGGGCGATGCACGTTTTCAGGACATGAAGAGTGTGGTCCAGCACGGGCTGCGCTCGATTCTGTGCATTCCGCTGCTGCTGCATGGGCGCGTGGTCGGTGTACTGTATGCCGATAACCGCATTGAGCAGGGGTTGTTTAGCAACGACGATGTGCCGCTGCTGACGGCGTTTGGCACGCAAGCCGCCATCGCGATTGAAAACGCGCGTAACTATGGCAAGGTGAAAGAAGACCTGCGCGAAACGCAGCGTGAGTTGCAGCACCTGAAGATTCAGATCGATAGTGGTCAGGTGCGCGAGCAGGTGAGCGAAATCACTGAGAGCGAATACTTCGAACGGTTGTCGGAAACGGCGCGTGCACTTCGCGAAGCGCGGCAGGAAACGCGCGATTTGTAAGACTGACATAGTAACCGTGATAGTCAATCAAAGCCCGTCGTGTCACGATGGGCTTTGTATTGTGCTGTGGCGTGAAATTTCGCCGATCCACTCGCCACCCGTGATGAATTGCTAGAGTACGCTGCTCCGAAGTATACTCATCCGCAGAATGTACTTGTTAAGTTTTCGTGGAGGGAAGGCATCATATGGCGATTCAAGTGACGTGGCTCGGCCACTCAGCTTTTCAGCTTATCATTGGCGCACACACCGTGTTGATCGATCCGTTCCTGACCCACAACCCGCTGGCCTCCGTGAGCGCGGATGAGGTCGCGGCGGACTTCATTTTGCTCTCGCACGGGCACGGCGATCATGTGGGCGATACAGTGGCGATTGCCGAGCGCACAGGCGCGATGGTCATTTCTAATTTCGAGATCGGCACCTGGCTGCGCAAACAAGGTGTTGAGCAGGGGCACGGGTTGAATCCGGGCGGCGGGGTCAAGCTGCCCTTTGGCCGTGTGGAACTCACCATTGCGCATCACAGTTCGTCGCTGCCGGATGGTTCCTACGGCGGGCAGCCCAACGGCATTCTGATCTTCACGGATGAGGGGCCAACCCTGTATCACGCAGGCGACACGACGGTGTTTATGGAGATGCAATTGATCGGCGCGCACGGGATCGATCTGGCGATGCTGCCGATTGGCGATTACTTCACGATGGGGCCGGAGGGGTCGCTCAAGGCGATTGAGTTGGTGCAGCCCAAAGCTGTTATCCCTATGCACTACAACACGTTTGATCCGGTGGCGCAGGATGCCAGCGCCTGGGCGTTGCGCGTGCACAACGAAACCGATGCGGTCCCGGTCGTGCTTGATCCCGGCGGACAGTATCAGGTGTCGGCATAGGCGACGTAAAGTGCTGTTTACCCCTCTCTCTGATGTCTTCCCCGCGCGCGGAGAGGAGGAGCAAAACGCACATGAAAGTCCCCTCTCTGCGTGTGGAGAAGGGATTTAGGGGTGAGGTAAACTCGTTAGATAAGCTGGCGTTCGGCCAACTTCGCAAAGACGCCGCGTTGTTCTAATAGGTCTTTGTACGTGCCGCGTTCCACAATGCGCCCGCGCTCCATCACCAAAATGCGATCCGCATCGACAATCGTACTCAGCCGGTGCGCGATCACGATGCGTGTGGCGTCCACCTGCTTCAGACTCTCCGTGACCTGCGCCTGCGATTTGTCATCCAAGGCGCTGGTGGCCTCGTCAAAGAAGATAATGCGCGGATGTGTGACCAGCGCGCGCGCGATGAGCAACCGCTGCCGCTGACCGCCGGAGAACGTGCTGCCGCCCTCGCTGATGTGCGTTTGCATCCCCATCGGCATTTGCTTGATGTCGTCCTCAATGCCGGCCTGACGCACAGCGGCCCAGGCGTCATCTACTATCAGCCCGGTGGAACCAATGATGTTGTCTTGCACCGTGCCCGTGATCACCTGACTGTGCTGCAAGACCACACCAATCTGGCGACGCACGGCGCGCAGGTCCACTTCGGCGAGCGCCTGTCCGTCGTAATACACCGCACCGGAGTCCGGCGTTTCGAAGCCGAGCAGATGCCGCAACAGCGTCGATTTCCCACTGCCCGACGCGCCCACTAACGCTACAAATTCGCCCGGCTCTACCGTAAAAATCACATCATCCAGAATCAACGGACCTTCTTTATCGTAGTGGAACGAGACGTGGTTCACTTCAATCGCGCCGGTCAGTTCGCCGGGATGCGCTTTCTGTTCGTCAACTTCGGGACGCATCTGCAGGATGGGCTTGAGCCGTTCATACAGCGGCACAACCGACAGCACTGTGACCACCGCTGCACCCAGTTGCAGCGCCGCTGTCAGGAATTGGACAAACGCCGCGTTGAACGCTAAAAACGCGCCAGTTGCGAGCGTAGTGCGTTCGTAGACCGCCGCGAAGATCATCATTGAGGCCAGCGTGGGATAGACCGTGAAAAACACGATCATCAGGCTGCGCACGGACGCGGCTTTGAAGGCGAGCTTCTTTTGATCGCTAAACTGGTTGGCCCACAGGTAAAACGCGCGGTTTTCGGCTCCGGCCACGCGCAGTTTGCTGATTCCGCCGACCAACTGCGCGATCACGCCGGAGAGTTCCCCGCGCCGGTGGGCGACTTCGCGTTGATAGTGCAGATACCGCAGCCCCAGCAGCACCGAGATCACCACCGACAGCGTGACAACACCCAGCGCGATAAATGCCAACTGCACATCGTAGATGAACATCACGAACAGGTTGAAGCCGGAAAACACGCCGGACAACAGTGCCAGCATCACCGTGCCGGACAGCACCTGCTTGATGGTCAGCAGGCCGATGGTGCGCTCGGTCAGATCGCCCGCCGAGTATTTGCGGAAAAAGTCGGTGGGCAGATTCAACACGCGATCCCACAACGCCGCATGAATCGAGTAATCCATGCGCCCCTCAATGCGCAGCAGCATAATCCCGCGCGCGACCTGAAACAGCAGCATGGCGATGGCACTCACCGCCAGCACACTGCCTAAGACCAACAGTTGATCGGTGTTGCCGGAGGGAATGATCGCGTCAAACAGAATACCGGTGATGATCGGCACGACCATGCCCAGCAGCCCGCCCACCACGCTGACCAGCAGCAGGTTCAACACGTCTTGTGTCAGACCGTGTTGCCCGAAGCGAATCAGGTCCCAGGCATTGAGCGGGCGGTTCGGGAACGGGCGGTAGAAGGCATACGCGGTACTGTTGAATTGGGCTATGAGCGTCTCGTCAAGTGGCAACACCTCACGCGTGGCTGGATCGTGCAATTCATACACGCCCGGCTTGGTCGGGATCAATGCCACCGGGTGACTGTCGTCGCCTCGCTGCCGGTAAGCCAGCAGGGGGCCGTTATCGCGCCGCCACCAGTCCTCACGCAGCAGCACCATACGCGTGCGAATGCGTGACGCGCGCGCGATCTCCACCAGCGAATCGGTGTACGCGCCGGTCCCGTCATAATCCGGCGGTGACTTGATCGCGATGCCCATCGCTTGCCCCACGAGATCGCAGGCCGTCAGCAGCGGATCGGCGCTGTCCATACCGATGACGCCTTGTGTCAGGCGCGTATCCCAGGTGGACGCAAGCTGCGTGATAGCAGTCTGGAGCCGCCGCTCATCGCTGGCGACTTTCTCGCGAATCATCTGGCTCGTGGAGGCTTTGTCGCGCTCGATGTCGCGGGCGATCAGTTCCAGCAGCAGCGCGTCAAACTGCTGCAAATGTTCCCATGCACTGCCCTCTTGCAGTAGATCGCTGGTGGTGGTGGCGTGGAGTTCGCAATCGTCAGCGGCCTGAATCCACGCGCGCTCCGATACCGGCAGCATCCGGTCACCGAGCGGTTCGTGGTCCTGCCGTCCCATGAAGCGCGAGCGTCCCTCGGCATGGCGCACCCACAACACCTCACG
>CBEVZO010000075.1:0-9628 GCA_965554365.1 uncultured Anaerolineae bacterium | reverse complement strand
CATGCCGAGCGCGTCTACGCCCGCGTTGAGTAGCGCCAGTGTCAGTTTCTTGTTGACCAGGCCGGAGAGCGTCATCTCGACGACTTCCAGCGATGCCGCATCGGTGACACGCTGGCCGTTTACGTAGATCGGTTCCAGGCCCAGGCGCTCCTGATAGCGGCTGACGGTTTTGCCGCCGCCATGCACGAGGATGCACGGGGTGTGCTGGTTGATCTGCGCGATGACGTGCGCGAGTTGGTCGATGAAACCGGGTTGTTCCAGGTCGTTGCCGCCGATTTTGACGACGATGGGTTGTGCGTGCATGGTGGTGATCCTCAATGTAGGGGTAGGGCTTGCCCTACCCAATGTTGGGTAACCCAAGGATTACCCCTACTAGCTGGGCAGCAGGCCGGACGTTTCGGGTAAATTCCACATCAGGTTGAAGTTCTGCACGGCTTGCGACGCCGCGCCTTTGAGCAAATTGTCGATGGTGCAGACGATGATCAACGTGTCGTCGGTGGCGGGCGTCAGAGAGAGCGCCGCGCCCGGTGTGCGGACCACATGCCCCAGTGTCGCGAGTTCGCCGGGGGGCAGGACTGTCACCAGTGGTTCGCCCACATAGGCGTTTGTGATGGCGGTCTGTGCGGCGTCCATGTTGGTGACCTGGGCGTAGACTGTCGTCAGAATGCCGCGATCCGTCGGGAGCAGGTGTGGCGAGAAAATGATCGGGCTGGGGAGATCGCCCTGCGCGCCCAAGACCTGCTCGATTTCGGCGAGATGGCGGTGCTTGCGTCCGATATTGTAAGGTGAGAAGTCGCCGTGTACCTCGCAGAACAACGTGTGCAGCTTGGGCGAGCGTCCCGCGCCGGATACGCCGGATTTCGCGTCGATGATCAGTGGCGCGTGGGCGGTGAGTAATCCCGCGCTCATGAGCGGCGCAGTCGCCAACAGGACCGCCGTCGCGTAGCAGCCGGGATTGGCGATGGCCTGTGCGCCGATCAGTGCGTCGCGGCCCAGTTCCGGTAGGCCGTAGGGCACGGGCAGCAGGTCCGGGGCAGGGTGATCGACCTTGTACCACTGTGTATATGTGGCGACATCGTCCAGCCGCAAATCCGCCGAGAGATCGACGACGCGCACGTCTTGCGCCAACGCTCGCACGGCTAGCGGCGCGGATTTGGTGTGTGGCAGGCAGAGGAACACGGCTTCGACCTCATTCAATGGGGCATCAGCGGCGTGAACCAGCGTGATGTCTGGGGCGGTGGGGCTGTTCTGGCGCAGGCTTTGCCCGGCATACGTTTCGGAGGTGGCGAAGTGTAGCTGCGCCTGCGAGTGCTGATCCAGCAGCCGGATTAGTTCGAGGCCGGTGTAGCCAGTTGCGCCATAGACGCCAACAGAAATGGACATAAGTGGTTGTCTCCACAGGTTGCGAACAGGCGAATACAGGTTAGGCGAAACACAAGTCAAGCAATTGCATCGGACAACAAAAAAACCGCCCCCGGATCCGGGGACGGTTGTGTTGGCATAGTGCCAGTCTAACGCTTACGAAACACCCCTAAGCCGGACTCTCGTGTGTGAGGGTCGGCGGACGTCGCAAGGAACGAGGGGCGAACAGTGCGCTACACATTGGGCGTGTGATTACTCCGTGTTTAATAGTCCGTCACTACGGTAACATACTTTGGGGTCATCACGCAAGGGGTAAAATCGGGATATGTTTGATTTGGGGCATATTGCCAGATTAACATAGGGTGCATTTTGTGCAATTTCAACAAAAAATGAGCAAATAGTTATGCAGGGGTTGACAGATGCCATAATTGTGGCGTAAAGTCAGTGCATTGTTCAGCGCCGCACTATGGTGCAGGCATCAACAGGACTTTTCATGAACAGCCGCAGCGTACTCCTTCTTGTCGTCGTTATTCTCCTCGTCATTATTGGCGGGGCATTCGTCGTTGGGAGGACCGAGTAGCGGTCTAGGTCACACAAGAAAGTACAAGGCCTCCCAACTACGGGGGGCCTTTTTTGTTGGCTTTTGTCAGGATTGAGTACAGGATACACAGGATTGCGAAAGTGAAACTCATGCGCGTTGCATCATCTGGTTTGGCTGCTCTGGCCCTGATTACCGTTGTTGTTATTGCTCCCCTCCTTGTGATTGAGGACGGGGATCAACGGGTTGGGGCGCAGTCGTGTCAGATGCAGCAACGTTAGCACAGCGCAGATGCAGGAGCCGCCCCAACCGCAGGGGAGGCTCCTTAATTTTGTACACACGAGGCGAGGACACAGGTAAGGATACTATGCGCTCTGATCAGATTAAAAAAGGGTTTGAACGCGCGCCACACCGCAGCTTGCTCAAGGCGACTGGCGTGACCGATGCCGATATGGGGAAACCGTTTATTGCGGTCGTGAATTCCTACATCGACATCGTGCCCGGCCACGTCCATTTGCAGGCGTTTGGGCAGGCGGTGAAAGTGGCGATCCGGGCGGCGGGCGGTGTGCCGTTCGAGTTCAACACGATTGGCGTGGACGATGGCATCGCGATGGGGCACGCGGGGATGAATTACTCGCTGCCCAGCCGCGAACTGATCGCTGACTCGGTGGAGACGATGATCATGGCGCACGCCTTTGACGGCATGGTGTGCATTCCCAACTGCGACAAGATCGTGCCGGGGATGATCATGGGCGCGTTGCGCGTGGATATCCCGACGATCTTCGTCAGCGGCGGCCCGATGCCTGCCGGAAAGACGCCGGATGGTCGCACTGTGGACCTGATCAGCGTGTTCGAGGGCGTCGGCGCGTACCGTGCGGGCACGATCGACGAGAGCGAACTGAAGACGTTGGAAGATTACGGGTGTCCGTCGTGTGGATCGTGTTCCGGCATGTTCACGGCGAACTCGATGAACTGTTTGCTGGAAGTGTTGGGGTTGGCGCTGCCGTACAACGGTTCAGCATTGGCGGAGACTCCTCAGCGCAAAGAATTGGCGCAAGCAGCGGCGCGACAGATCATGGTCCTGGTTGAGAAGGACTTGACGCCGCGCCAGATCGTTACGGCGGACGCCATCGACGACGCTTTCGCGCTCGATATGGCGATGGGTGGTAGCACGAACACGGTGCTGCACACATTGGCGCTGGCGTATGAGGCGGACGTGGAGTATCCACTGGCGCGCATCAACGAAGTGGCGGCGCAAGTGCCGCACATCTGTAAGGTCAGCCCCGCGTCAAGTTGGCACATGGAAGACGTGCATCGTGCGGGTGGCATCCCCGCCATCCTGAAGGAAATCTCCAAGCACGACAACACATTGAATCTCGACCGTCCCACCGTCACCGGGAAAACGCTGCGCGAAAATATCGCCCACGCCGAAATCACCGATCACGAGGTCATTCGCCCGGTGGAAGACCCGCATAGCGAAACGGGTGGGTTGGCGATTTTGTTCGGGAGTTTGGCTCCTGATGGCGCGGTGATCAAGATCGGCGCTGTGTCGGAGTCGATGCAGCGGCATGTGGGTCCGGCGCGTGTGTATGAGAGCGAAGAAGCGGCCTCGCGCGGGATTTTGAACCGTGAAGTGCAGCCCGGTGAAGTTGTCGTGATCCGCTACGAAGGACCGCGCGGCGGGCCGGGGATGCAGGAGATGTTGGGGCCGACGGCGCAGATTCAGGGCATGGGCCTGGGCGACAGCGTGGCGTTGGTCACGGATGGGCGTTTTTCGGGCGGCAGTCGCGGCGTGTCGATTGGGCATGTCAGCCCTGAAGCGGCGGCGCACGGTCCACTGGCGGCGGTGCAGGATGGCGACCTGATCGAGATCGACCTCGAAGCGCGGACGCTGAACCTGTTGGTGGAGCCGGAAGAAGTGCAGAAGCGGTTAGACACGCTGGCTCCGTTCGCCTCGACGATCCCCAGCCGCTGGCTGCGGCGCTATGCGAAGCTGGTGAGCAGCGCGAGTACGGGCGCGGTGTTTCTGGATTGAATGGACGCGGATGAACGCAGATAAACACGGATTAAAGGCGAAAAGCGGTGTTTTCTGTGATATAGGTAGGGGCGCTGCTCTGCCGCGCCCAGAGTTTTACAACGCAGCACACAAGGAGCAATTTGAATGCAGAACGGTGAATGGGTTTGGCGCAATGGCAGATGCCCGATCGTTTCGGTTGGATGACGCCAGTGCGCAGTTAAGCACCAGCACAAGCAGAGGAACGCAGGTCACACATACTGCACACACAGCACGAGGAGCAGAGGAGAAACATTGTGAAACTTACCGGCGCAGAAATTCTTCTGGAATGTTTGATCCGCGAAGGCGTGGACTTGATGTTCGGGTATCCGGGCGGCGCAATTCTACCGACCTATGATGCGATGACCAAGTACCCGCAGTTACGCCACGTCCTGACGCGGCATGAGCAGGGCGCGTCGCACATGGCCGATGGTTATGCGCGTGCGACGGGCAAAGTCGGCGTCGCGATTGCGACCTCTGGCCCCGGCGCGACCAACCTGGCGACGGGCATTGCCACCGCCATGATGGACTCGTCGCCCATTGTCTGCATTACGGGGCAGGTTCCCACCGGGGCGATTGGTAGTGACGCGTTCCAGGAAACCGACGTAACCGGCGTTACGCTGCCGATCACCAAGCACAACTATGTGGTCTACGATGTCGATGACCTGGCCTACACGGTGCGCGAAGCGTTTCATATCGCGCGGTCGGGGCGGCCCGGCCCGGTGCTGATCGATCTGCCGAAGGATGTGCAGAACGCCGTCACCGAGTTTGTGTATCCCGAAGAAGAGATTGTGCTGCCCGGTTATCACCCGGCGAGCGCGACGCACGATGATGCACTGGCAGCGGCGAAACGGCTGATCGAAAAGGCCGAACGCCCGGTGATCCTGGCGGGGCACGGTGTGCTGATGTCCGGCGCGATGGAAGAAGTCATGGAGTTCGCGGAAAAGACGCAAACCCCGATCGCATTGACGCTGCTAGGTAAGGGCGGCGTGCCGGAAGGTCATCCGTTGGTGGTGGGCATGATGGGGATGCACGGCACGGGCACGGCAAACCTCGCGATCCAGAATGCGGATTTGCTGCTGGCGTTTGGGATGCGCTTCGATGATCGTGTCACGGGCAACCCGAAGACCTACGCCCCGTATGCGAAAAAAATCCATGTCGACATCGACGCGTCGGAACTGAACAAGGTCATTGGCGCGGACGTGCCGATCCTGGGCGATCTGAAGACCGTGCTGCGGCAGATTTTGCCGATAGTGGAGCCGCAGGAACACAAAGACTGGATGGCGCAGGTGCGTGACTGGATGGAAGACGCCGACGAGCGCGACATCGTGCATCAGGACGTGGGCGACCGGCTCTTTGCAGCGCATGTGATCCACGATATGTGGCGGGCGACAGCGGGCGACGCGACCGTGATCACGGATGTGGGCCAGCACCAGATGTGGGAAGCGCAGTATTACCCGCACAAACGCCCCAACACGTTGATCACGTCCGGCGGGCTGGGCACGATGGGCTATGGCCTCCCGGCGGCGATTGGCGCGGCGATGGGCCTGGGCCAACAGGTGTGGGCCATTGTCGGCGACGGTGGGTTCCAGATGACGATGACGGAACTCGGCACGGCGATGCAGGAAGGCGTGCCGGTCAATATTGCGATTATCAACAATGGCTTCCTGGGCATGGTGCGGCAGTGGCAGCAGTTCTTCTATGAGGAACGGTATCACGCCACGCCGATACATAGCCCTGACTTTGTCAAGCTGGCGGATGCGTATGGCATTCCGGCGCGGCGTGTCGACCGGCGTGAGGACGTGATCCCGGCGATTGAGTGGGCTAACGGCGTCACTGACGGGCCAGTCCTGATCGATTTTGTAGTGGAAACGCACGATCTTGTGTATCCGATGGTTCCAGCGGGTGCAGACTTGCACGCCATGATCCGTCGTCCCAGTCCATCTGAGAACGCGCTTTAAGCGGAGGAGAAACACGCGATGAAACAGACCCTTGTGGCGCTGGTCGAAAACAAACCGGGTGTGTTGAACCGGGTCGCTAGCCTATTCCGGCGGCGCAATTTCAACATCGATAGTCTGACAGTGGGCCGCACCGAGAATTCAGCGGTGTCGCGCATGACGATTGTCGTCGATGCGGACGCGGATCAGGTCATGGCGCACTTGTACAAGTTGGTCAATGTGATCGAAGTCCAGAATGTGACGATGGTCCCGGATGTGAGCCGCGACCTGGCGATGGTCAAGGTGCGTGTGAACGCTCAGACGCGCGGCGAAGTGGTGCAATTATGTGAGATTTTCCGCGCGCGGATCGTAGACGCGACGCAGGAAGCCGTCATCGTCGAAGTGACCGGTGACGAAGAGAAGGTCAGCAGCATGATCGAACTGCTGCGTCCGATTGGAATTATGGAAATGGTACGCACGGGTGTTGTGACGATGGCGCGCGGTGAGCATGTGCTTGAACCGGCAGGCTATACGCCCCGTGTGAATGCAAACGGCAACGGCCAACGGGCGACGGTGCTGTAGAACGAAGTGCAAACTTCACCCCCGACCCCCTCTCCCGTCAAGCAGGAGAGGGGGAGCAGATGCCCAGAAAAGAGGTTGTAGGGGGGCTATGAATTTAATCAGTGCGTCGTTATGCGCGCTGAGTCCGATTTCAAGGAGACAAATCGTGGCAACGCTGTATTACGACAAAGATGCAGACCTGAAGTATCTGGAAGGCAAGACTGTCGCCATCATTGGTTATGGCAGCCAGGGGCACGCGCACGCGCAAAATCTGCGCGACAGTGGTGTGCATGTGGTGGTTGGCGAGCGCGACTGCTGCCAGTCGTGGGACAACGCGGTGGCGGATGGGTTCGAGCCGATGTCGGCGACGGAAGCGGCGGCGCAAGCGGATGTGATCATGCTGCTGGTTCCTGATACGGTGCAGCCGTCGGTGTATGAGGAAAGCGTCGCGCCGAACCTCAAAGCCGGGGACACGATCATGTTTGCGCACGGTTTTAACATCCGTTATGAGCAGATCAAGCCGCCCGACTTCGTGGACGTGAGCATGGTCGCGCCGAAAGCGCCCGGTCATCGCGTGCGTGAGTTGTACGTCGAGGGCGCGGGGACGCCGGGGTTGGTCGCAGTGGAGCAAGACGCCAGCGGGCACGCCAAAGAGCAGGCGTTGGCCTATGCGCGGGCGCTGGGCTGCACGCGTGCGGGCGTGATCGAAACCACGTTCTCCGAAGAAACCGAGACGGACCTGTTCGGTGAGCAGGTCGTGTTGTGCGGTGGCGTGACGGCCCTGATCAAGGCTGCCTTCGAGACGCTGGTCAAGGCGGGTTATCAGCCGGAGATCGCGTATTTTGAAGTGTTGCACGAACTCAAGCTGATCGTAGACCTGATGTACCAGGGCGGCATGAGCTATATGTGGTTCTCGGTATCGAACACCGCCGAGCATGGTGGGTACACCGGCGGCGAGCGCCTGATCACTGAGGAAACTCAGGGCGAAATGAAGAAGATGCTGGCGGAGATTGTCAGCGGGGAATACGCGGAGAAGTGGATCGCGGAGAACCGTGCGGGCAAGCCCAACTTCCTGGCGACCCGCAAGCGCGAACAGGACTTGTTGATCGAGCAGGTCGGCGAAGACCTGCGCGACATGATGCCGTTCCTGGATGCGAAGCGCGTACCGAAGGCAGAGTAATTTAACCTCACCCCCAACGCGAACTTGTTCGCGCGCCCCCTCTCCCGGCCAAGGCGCTTGCTGCGCAAGCGGTGAGAGGGGGAGAAAACCATGCGGAGGGGCAGATTTGTGAGGAAGGGAGGTGATGCAAATGTCCGAAGACGGTCTTGGTGGCCTGGGCGATGATCTGGTTAACCTTACCGGTTTACACGGTAACGAACACAGTAGCGCTATACACAGTGCAAGCAACACGAACCACTACGAGAGGAAACACACAGCATGGATGAGTCTGGGGTTACCAACAACACGGTACGGATTTTTGACACCACCCTGCGTGATGGTGAGCAGTCACCCGGCGCGAGCCTGACCAGCGCCGAAAAGATCGACATTGCGCGGCAGTTGGTCCGGCTGGGCGTGGACGTGATCGAGGCCGGGTTCCCGGCAGCGTCACCGGACGATCTGGAAGGCGTGCGGCGTATCTCGCGCGAAGTGGGTACGGCAGACGGTCCGATTATCTGCGGTTTAGCGCGCACGACGCCCGGCGATATTGACAAGGCGTGGGCAGCGGTGCAGGATGCGACGAAACCGCGTATTCACACATTCCTCGCCACGTCGGAGATTCACATGCAGCACAAGCTGCGCATGACGCGCGAGCAGGTCGTCGAGCGCACGCGCGAGATGGTGGCTTATGCGCGGGCGTACTGCGAAGACGTGGAATTCTCGCCGGAAGATGCCTGCCGGTCGGACCCTGACTTTTTGGTCGAGGTGTTGGGCGTGGCAGTTGCGGCAGGCGCGACGACGCTCAACATTCCCGACACGGTCGGGTACATCATGCCGCAGGAGTATTTCGACTTGATGCGCAAGCTGATCGCGGAGACCCCCGGCGGCGACGGCGTGATCTGGTCGGTGCATTGCCACGACGATCTCGGCATGGCGACGGCGAACGCACTGGCGGGCATTCAGGCCGGGGCGCGGCAAGCCGAAGTCACGGTCAACGGGATTGGTGAACGCGCGGGCAACACGTCGTTAGAAGAAATCGTGATGGCGCTGCGCACACGTCCGCAGGTCTACGATCTGGACACCGGGATCGAGTCTACGCAGATCGCGCGCACGAGCCGCATGGTCAGCAATTACACCGGGATGCCGGTGCAGCCGAACAAGGCGATTGTGGGATCGAATGCGTTCAGCCATGAGGCGGGCATTCATCAGGACGGGCTGCTCAAGCATCACAGCACCTACGAGATCATGACGCCGGAAACGGTCGGCGTGGGTCAGAGCAACCTCGTGTTGGGCAAGCACAGCGGGCGTCATGCGTTCCGTGTGCGGCTGGAAGACCTGGGCTACGAGTTGGACGACGACGACATGAACCAGGCGTTCCGGCGTTTCAAGGAACTCGCCGACAAGAAGAAGACCGTTACCGATGTGGACATCGAAGCGCTGATCGCGGACGAATTCTATGGGCCGGAGGAAGTGTTCGCGCTGGAAGGGATGCAGGTCGCGTGCGGGCAGGTGGATATGCCGACGGCCACGATCAAGCTGCGCGGGCCGGATGGCACGGTCATGGTGGCGGCGGCGATTGGCACAGGGCCGGTGGATGCAACGTTCCAGGCGATTGACAAGATTGTGGGTGTGCAGGCCACGCTGGTGGAATTCCGTGTGGCGGCGATCACCGAGGGCATCGACGCGCTGGGCGAAGTGATGGTCCGCATCCGGCGCGATGAGAACGGGCGGCGGAGCTTCGGCGGGCATGGCGCAGATACCGATATTGTGGTTGCCAGCGCCAAAGCCTACCTCTCCGCGCTGAACAAGATGTTGGCCTATACGGGCTATGCGGATCAGCAGCCGGAAGGCGAGGCCGCAACGGTTAAAGTCATGGCGGCGGCGGAGTAGACCAACCTCACCCCCCGGCCCCCTCTTCCGTCAAGCCGGAGAGGGGGAGAAGGTGGCACTGGGGGCGTATTGATGCTCTTTAAGAAATTAAGACGGATATCGCGGTGGTCTGAAAACCGGCCCCTATC
>CBEVZO010000074.1:0-9664 GCA_965554365.1 uncultured Anaerolineae bacterium | reverse complement strand
GGACGGTCGCGCGTGGCGGAGCGCGCTGATCGTGTTGATGCTGTTGGGCGTGGGGATCACTGAGTTCGGTGTGCTGGTGGCCGTTGTGCCGCTGTATGCGGAGATCGCGGGGGCGCAGGCGGCGGATGTGGACGCGGTGAATTGGACGCTGCGCGATGCGCCGGTCGTGTGGGCGGTGGAACGGCTGATCGAGGGGCACACGGAGCCGCTGGGCATGTTCTGCCTGGGGGATACCGGACTCCCGCCGCTGTGGAGTAGGGGCGTTCCGGTACTGTTGATCGCCGGGTTGATGCTTGGCGCGTTGAGGTTGCTGCGCGGTACGCGGTAATAAACAAGATTTATGCGTGCATGAATTTTATTCAAGTGTTGCATCAAAAGAATGTAGTGAATGCTGCAACCTTTGGTTGACGGTGTGCGTATAGGTGTGCAAAAGGGGTAGCTACCCAAACGTGATAATCAGGAGAAGAGTGTTATGGCTATTCGCGCCTTTAAATTACCCTCCGATATTCCCGTGTTGACGGAACTGATTCCGTTGACCTTTCAATATCCCGAAAACGAAGCGTGGGGCTTGCAGGAAGACGAAGCAGAAAGTCTTGTTGAAATGTTGAATGCGATCAAGGGCATCTGGCCGTTGGTGCGTGTGTTGCAGTTACTCTATGCGCCGATGCGGGATGTGCTGCGGGGGTATATCTGGGAGGAAGATGGTAAGGCTGTTGCGGTGACTAATGTGATCCGCAAAGGCAATACGGATCAGTGGATCATCGGCAATGTGTCGGTGCTGCCAGAGTACCGGCGGCGCGGGATCGCGCGGAAATTGGTCGAGGCATCGGTGAATTATGCGCACGACCGGGGCGCGGCGCGTATTATGCTCGATGTGGTCGATGGCAACACCCCGGCGTCCGCGCTATACGAAAAACTGGGCTTTGAGCGTTACTCTGGCGAGAGCCACTTCGATATCGAACAGAACGGCGCTGGGCCTGCGCCGGTGTCGCCGCCGGAGGGGTACACTATCACGCCGTGTAGCTTGTTTGCATGGCGCGATCGTTACGATCTGGCACGGCGCATCACGCCGGAGACCGTAAACAAGTACCAGCCTATCGAAGAGGGCAGTTACAAGCAGCCGGGCATACTGCGTCTGTTCTTCCCGCTGATCTTCCGGGCGATGGGATCGCGTCCACATCCGTATGAGGTGCGGCGCAAGTCGGACGGGCAACTGGTGGGGTCGATGATGTGCAACGTGCGCAGTCGTAAAGGTGGCGTAAATTCCATCGCGATCACGCTTGATCCTGAACACGGACCCATTGCGCCCGCGCTGATCAACTATATGCTGCGCCAGGTGGCGCAGTTGGCTCCGGGCCGCCGCATCGAGTTTAGTGCCCCAAAATGGCAGGAGCCGACGATCACGGCGGCGCTGGAAGCCGGGTTCACGCCACGCTACGATTACGTATCGATGGGGATCATCCCTAACGGTAAATAATGCCTGCGCCAAAACTGCAACCAGCGGGACGCGACAGGGGCCGGAACGCCTCGCCGCGTCCTTATTGGTGTGCCAAAAAATAAGTCGCCCGTTCGGGGGGCCAATGCACTAGTTTACCCCTATCCCCCCAGCCCCCTTTCCCCGCCGGCGGAGCAAGGGGGCGGAAGCGCGCGGTTAAGTTCCCTCTCCATCCGAGACGTTTTGTTGCGCTGGCGCGCAACGAAAATTATGGAAAGGGGGACTTGATCACGCGCCGGATACTCGCTCGCCGATGCTTCGCAGTAGCGCCTGGACCTGGGGCGGGAGAAAACTAGCATAAGGCTCGATTCGAATCCACATCTGACGTAAAATACTCGCCTGACAGGTTGTTGTGGACTCTTTGGTGGTGTGATTGTCGCCGTGTGGTGCAATGAGCGTTACAATCTGCGCAATCGATTTTATGGTACACGTTGGAGTAAGTATCGCATGTTGAATCCTTATACAGAGTTTGCTACCGGCGCAGCACGCGTCGTGCGTCCGATCCGGCGCGGCTGGCGTATGGTCCGGCGCGCGGCAATGATTGGTTCGCTGGCGCTGCTGCACGCCGCTGAAGCTGCTGAGGATGCTGCTGCACAGGCCGCAGACGCAGAGACAGACGCGGCGGACGAGGGGCGTCCCTCGTTCTCGTATGGCGGGCAGGCGGTGATCGAAGGCGTAATGATGCGCGGGCAATATATCGCGGCGGTGTCGGTGCGGCATCCGGCGGGCGGGGTTGTGACGAAGGAAATTCCGCTGAATAAGGCGCTATATCGCGGGCGCGCGGCGCGGACGCCGTTTGTGCGCGGGTTGGTGTTGTTGTGGGATGCGCTCGGTTTGGGCACAGGCGCGTTGATGTGGGCGGCAGATGTGGCGCTCGAAGAAGAGGAAGATGTCGATTTCTCGCTGGAAAGCGCGGCGGGTTTGGGCTTGGTGCTGTTTTCGCTGGCGATGGGCATCGGGCTGTTTTTTGTGATTCCGGCGGCGGCATCAGCGGCGATCAAGAGTCTGCTAAATTTGGATAGCAAACTGCTGGCGGACGCAATCGAGGGCGTGATTAAACTCGGCATGTTCATCGGCTATATCTGGCTGATCGGGCACATGGAAGATGTCAAGCGCCTGTTTGGGTATCATGGGGCGGAACACAAGACGATCAACGCGTATGAAGATGGCGCGGAACTCTCGCCGTCCATCGTCTCGACGTATCCGATTGAGCATCCGCGCTGCGGAACGGCGTTCTTGCTGACGTTGGTCGTGCTGAGTGTGATCGTGCATATGATCACGGGCCGCCCGGACAGTGTGCCAATGCTGCTGCTCTCGCGCATCGGGCTGATCTTCCCGATGGCGGGGATCGCGTATGAGGTGATCCGGTTTACGGCGAAGCACGAGCAGAATCCGATCATCAAACAGGTGATCAAACCGAATCTGGCGTTGCAACACCTCACCACGAGGGAACCGGATCACACGATGATCGAGGTGGGTATCTGGTCGCTGACGGCGGTGTTGGAAGCCGAACGCTCTGGCGAGGCGCTCACCGAGGCGCGCGTGGTGGAAGTGGTTCCCGCACCGGAACCGGATGTGCCCGATGGCGCAGTCAACACAGGCGCAGACGCGGCGGCAGATGCAGCAGCGGCGATGGGTGATTAAGCGGTCAGCATTTAGCGATGAGCAAATGAACACAGGGGCGATCTCTCACCGGGGTCGCCCGGCTGATTCTATGCGCTGGGCCTCACCCCCTAAATCCCCCTCTCCATCCGAGACATTTTGTTTCGCTGGCGCTCAACGAAAATTATGGAGAGGGGGACTTGATCACGCGTTTGATTCCTCCTCTCCGATGCTTTGCAGAAGTGCCTGGGCCGGGAGGGGTTTGGGACCGCTTAACAAACTATAAAACTAGCATAAGGCTCGATTCAAATTCACATAAGACGTAGTTTGCAACGCGAGAACATGTATATGTCGGAAGATGCCGCGCATTGTGAGGTGCGGTCTATAGCGCCTGTTACATGTTGTGCGTTGTGTGCGCCGCCGAGGTAAACACGGCGGTTGTGCAGGACAGGGAAGCCCACCAAAGGGGCTGGCGGGCGAGGGCCGTTTCACGGTCCGACTTGTACATAGCCCGGTCCATGGGCGATCTATGATTACCACACGCCCTTGTTGCATCCTGGACAGAGCGAACTACTGCCGTTACTTTTCTACAACAAGCAAATATACGGCGCTGCGGGGCAGGGTTTCCGTGACCATCCACCCGCTGAGGCCGGCGGCTTGAAGGCGCTGTTCAATGTCCAGGGGCCAGGGGCCGCGCTGCCCGGTGGCGCGATACGCGAGTTCGAGCGCCTCCGACGCGACATTGCCGCCAGTCAGCACGCCGCCGAAGACCACGACCAGCCGTCCGCCCGGTTTCAGCACGCGGTGAATCTCGTCCAACGTCTCCGGCGCGAGGATGAACGGGGTGGGGAAGGTGCTAATCACGGCGGGGAAGGAGTTTGTCGGGAACGGAAGCTGCTGTGCCATGCCGCGTACCAGCGGCGGACGCCAGCCCCACCAACGCAGTTTGTGATCCGCGATGCGCCCCATCGCGGGACTCAGGTCCAGCGCGACGGTGTGGTATCCGGCGGCGCGCAGGTCCATCTGCATGTTGCCTGTGCCGTGCGCCAGTTCGAGAATCTGTGCGCCGGGCGGTGCGTCGATATGCCGGAGCGCGGTGCGCTGCCACGCCCGCCATTGGCCCAGCGAGACGATCCAGCTTACCAGATCGTAGGTGAACGCCAGCTCGTTATACAGCAGCCGGAAGCCGAAGCCGATCAGTCGCCACCATGCGCGCTCGATCTCGGTGCGATCTGTCAGGTCTGGTGTGAATGATCCCATGCTGTGCCCTTTCACGAGGTGGGTGGCGTCACGAAAATCCCGTAGTAGTTGAATAGCTCGTTGCCCCACGCGCGCAGGAATTCCTCAACCGGATACTCTACTGCCGGGCCGCGATAGCTGTCGTTGGCGACGATGTGCGCCGGTAGGCCGTGCGCGTCCAGGCGCAGCCCCGTGATCCAAATCGTGCGCCACTTGATGTGCGAACCGCGATAGTAGGCGAGTTCTGGCGCGTCGATGTTTACGATCACGGACTGTCCCGCGCTGAGGGCGAGTTGCAGCCGCCATAGGGCGCGTTCGGGGAGTATGGGCGGCACGTCGGGGCTGCCGTGTACCACGAATGCGATGCCATGTGCGCGCAGCGGTTGTCCCAACCCTTGCGCGCCTTCGTCATCGGCGTACCATTCCTGCGCAATGCCGAGTTCACGCGCGGCGGCGAGTTCGGCGGCGAACGCGTAGCCGAACGATTCCAGCAGCGATGCCTGAGCGTACAACGCACACGCATAGTAGTCACCCTCGGTCCAGCGTTGATCGTGCCAGAACTGGCTCAGCGCGTCGGGATCGCCGATCAGCGGTGGATTGGGACGCGGTTGCACTGGTCCGGCGGCGGCGCGCGGCGTAGGGTGGCATGTGATGAGCAGCAATGCAAGCAGCGTGATGATGCGTATGGCGCGTGTCATGTGGTGCGTGTCATTCCCCATTGAATTCTAATGATGGCGATCTGTCATAGTCCCGGCTCATCGGGCATACTGTTCGTGTGCAGTGACCCGCGCATCGAACTCAACGTATCATAATCGCATAACAAAGGTTCCCGGCAACCAGGAATAATCAAGTGGTCAACCGGGAGCTTTTTGTTTGGCTGGGTATCTACACAACTAGCTACGTGACTAGCGTGGTTTAGGTTCCAATTTCATTGCCACATGCATACATCGCCAAAGGCTCCGGTTTAACTTGTTGGCAACACGCATATCGTGTTGGTGTAAGCGCTTACTGATGCGACGACCAAGCGCCGGTGAAATCAGGCCAATCAACGCAGCCCATTTAGCATATCCCAACACGCCTTGAACCTGGGCGATGCGAAAATGATTCTGAATCGTGGCAAAGCTACTCTTCGAAAACGGCCACTCCCATTCCTTGTCAGTCTGGAAGGGACGGTAGAGGATGCGGGCTAATTTTACCAACCAATTTGTTTGCAACGGATCATATGTGATCACAAAACCATGTGGATTCAGATGGCTCGCTAAAATACGACAAAATGCATCAAAGTCTTCAAAATGATGCATAGCGGCGTGGATATAAATAACGTCGAACGTGTCAGTGAAAGCAGGAGATAGAAAGTCACGCACTTCGGCACGTGCATGAGGAATTTGGGCTTCAGTCAGCTTTTTGCTAAACATTGAGATTAAGCGTTCACTTAGATCAATCGCCAAATAAGAGGCGCTTTGACGTGCAAGCCCTAAACTCAGTACATTTCCTGCCCCACATCCTAGATCAAGTACAGATTTGTCTGAGAGGTTACCAAGCCATTGGCGATGTAATTCATGCACAGCATGACTGATGCCCATCGCGCGTCGAACTCGTCCCATGCGCAAGCGAGAGGTTCTCCAGATTTGATAGATTAAGTTTCCTCTATCTTCGCCCGGCATGTCATAGAATTCAGCCTGCTTGCGGTTAGTCTCAAGCATTCGATCAACAGACTCATCTTTTTTATCTGCACTCATAGTTCACTTCTCTTTTCTATTGTGGTTTGGAAGGATAGTGACGATTGATCGATGAGTAATCACCATAAAAACCTTCGGCAAGTATAACAGGAATCATTTCACGAGCAAGGTTCTCTAGGATTTGGGTGATTACGTCGATATTGCGTTATTCTAGCCTCAAACGCAAGCAAAAAACGTGTCGAATCGCCAGATATATACGGTCAAGATTCGTACACCGAGCGAATTCCAAAAGAGCCACGAGCAGTAATCCTGCGCACCCGAACGCACGGTTCGTTCTGGACATATTCCCCCGAACGTGTAAAATCATCTCTCGGCGTTAGCGGTCAGCGGTCAGCGTTCAGTACACCGTTGTTTGCGGCATGTGGTGGCAGACTGAAAGCTGAGCGCTGAAAGCTAGTTGCCTGTTTTGCCCTGTGCCGCAGGGTGCATGTTTGTGTATACGGTTAATTGCGGAGGAGTACGACTTATGCCCATGTCCTGGCGTTTGATCCGGCCTATGTTGCTGGTGACGTTGTTGGCTGCGCTGCTGTTCCCCCTGGCGACGGGGCCTGTTGCCGCGCAAGATGGGGGCGACGATGAGCGTCCCCCGGTGATCATTCAGGGTTCGACAGAGATGGAAGACCTGGTGATGGCGCTGCGTGATGCGTTCAGCGCGGATTATGATGAGATTGATGTGCAGTTCGATTTTAGCGGCGGCCCGCGTGTCGCGTTTGATGCGCTGTGCAGCGGCGGTGATGTCGATATTGTGATGTCCACTGCGCCGATTGATGATGCGCAGGTCGCAGCGTGTGCGCGAGAAGGGTACGACTTTATTGAGTTGGTGCTGGCGTATGAAGCGGTGGTGCTGCTCGCAACGCCCGAAGCTGATCTGGCCTGCATCACCCCCCAAGATGCGTTTGATGCGTGGGAACTTGGCGCGCCGGAAGACGTGTTGTGGATCGACCTCGGCGCGTTAGCACTCGACACGCCGATCATGTTCTACGGGCCGACGGATGATTTGACATCCTACGACCTGTTCCGGCTCATGACCCCGGCGGAGGCGTTCCGCGAGGAATACACGGGCGCGCCGGATGTCAATGACGTGCTGGCGGTGGTGGCGGAAGAAGAGTCGAGTGCGTTTGGCTTTATGTCGCTGGCGGAGTTTGAGGCGCTGGACAACGAAGCCGATATCGTCCCGATGGCACTGCAAGACGAAACCGGCGCGTGCTATGGCCCGTCGGTGAGTACGTTGGGCGCGGGCACATACCCGCTGGCGCGCACGAATTACTTCTACGTGGCGGCAGAAAGCGCGGAAGACCCCGATGTGCTGGCCTTCCTGCAATTTGTGCTGGCGGGCGAGGCCGGTATTCAGGCGTTGGGCGTGGAGCAGGGCTACACCGTAGCCGATGCAGGCACATATGATTACGACATGAGCAACCTCACCACGCTGAACGTGGGCCGTACCTTCACGCGTCCGCCCACGCCGGTCACGCTCTCGACGGGTGATCTGGGTACAGTGTCGATCACGGGCACGGCGATGCTGCGCGATCTGACTAACGATCTCGAAGGTGTGTTCACCACCCAGTATCTCAACGCCGAGGTGTATACCGGCGCGGTGGGTAACACGGCGGGTTGGGCGGACTTCTGTGCGGGCAACGCCGATGTGTTGGCGACGACGCGCGTCCCGACTGACGAGGAACTCGCGCTGTGCGAGGAAAACGGCATTGATCCGTATCTGGTAGACCTGGGTTATGAGGCGTTGGTGTTGGCTGTGCCCGCAGCGAATGACTGGCTCGACTGCCTGGATAGCACCGCAGCGGCGACCCTGTTCCGCGCGGGTGCTGCTCAGGATGCGGTTGCTATGGATGCCGACGTTGCAGACGCTGATGCAGACGATGCGGAAGCTGAAGACGCCGATGCGGATGCCGATGCTGATGGTGACGGTGGCGATGAAGTTTCCGCCGCGCTGCTGTGGAGCGATGTGAACGAGGCGTGGCCGGAGCTTGATATTTTGCTGGTCGTGCCGGAGCGCCACGCAGGCGAGGCCGATTTCCTGGTGAGCAACCTGATCGGCGAGCTGACTTTCCCCATGCGCACGGACGTGGTGGTAGACGCTGACGTGGAATACCGCGTGCAGGGTGTTGGTTACACGGACAACGGCCTGACTTACGCGTGGTGGACTGAGGCGCAGGGTATCGAGGCCGATGTGCAGTATGTGCCGGTAGGCGAGGCGTGTGTTGTGCCGACTGCGGAGACTATCGCGGATGGTTCGTATCCGTTGAGCTTCCCCGTGCGCTACTACGTCGCTCAGTCGCAGTTCGAAAACCCGATGGTGCGCGCGTTCTTGTGGAACTTCTTCAACGAGAGTGCGTTGGCGGAGATTGACGCGCGCGGGTATGTGGGCCTGGACATCGACGCGATGGAACTGACGCAGCGTGAAGATGTGTACGCGATGCTGGCGCAGTTTGAGGAAGACGCTGCCGCTGCTGCGGAAGCCGACGATGCTGATGCAGATGATGCTGAAGACGCAGACGCCGACGATGCTGAAGATGCTGATGCTGACGATGCGGAAGCCGAAGACGCCGACGCAGATGATGCAGAAGACGCTGATGCTGACGACGCCGACGCTGGTGCAGACGATGCGGAAGCTGAAGACGCTGGTGCAGACGACGCAGAGGCCGAAGACGCCGACGCAGATGATGCAGAGGCCGAAGCGTGCGACGAATAGTCCCGCGCGGCAATGCTGAGATAACACAGGGCGACTTTGTAACTGGAGTCGCCCTGTTGCGTATGGTTCAGTTGCCGGCGGTGTCGTCGTCAGGTGAGGGTTGGCCGCGCAGCTTGGCGAGCCGTTGGCGCGCGGCTTCTTTATCTTCCATTTTCTGCACACGGTCCATCAGATAGCGCCATTTTTCAATCGGGACTTCAACGGCGATGATGTGTTCTTCCTCATCGCGAATGTAGGTTACGGAGTTCCAAACATCTTTTAGTTCCATGTGCGGTGTCCTTTGAAGTGCAGATCATTTCCAGCTATGCTCATTATAGCCTGTTTGCAGAGCATGTGATCGTCAACGGTGAGCAGTGGAGAGCGGATAGTTTATGGCTACAGATAACAACAACACACAGCAACCAGGGCGGCGAGTGGAGGAATTTGTTGTGCCGCTGCCGTTGCATAAGTGCGTGCGGCGGTTGGAACACCGGCACGAGCCGCCCGCGCTCTGGGCGTGGGATTGGCAGTACCGGCTGTGGGTGGAGATGTATCAGGTCGATGGGCTGACGTATCGCTTCACCATGCGCAAGGTACAGCGCAGCATGTTCGAGCTGCGCATCTCGTATGCGGCGGTGCGCGGGTATCTGCGCGCGGTGGATGCTGAGCGCACGGCGGTAGTCGCGGAGGCGCGCTATTCCGGTGGATGTATTTTGATCACGGCGGTGTTGGTTGCAGGGAGTTTTGCGATGGGATTCGGGCCTGCATTCGCACCGGCATTGGGTTTCACGCAGTTCACACAGCGTGAGGCGGTCCTGTTGGTACTGCTGGCGACGGCGTTGATCGGGGGGGCACTGACGTTGTTGTGGGCCTGGGCGACATGGCAGATACGCGGGATGTTTG
>CBEVZO010000073.1:0-9682 GCA_965554365.1 uncultured Anaerolineae bacterium | reverse complement strand
TTGTATCTAACAGTGTGCGCCTCATTTTTCATAAATCTATAAAAATATTTCAATATATATTAGATTTTCTAGAATTTATTAAACCATTGCAAACAAGACTATAAAAATGAAGGATATAAATCAATTTTAGTTGTAGCTTTTTGGTACTCGAATTCCGTGTCACGTTTCCCATATACTGAAGATGTGAAAATAGGTGCAATCATCATTGTTGGACATGTAACGTGTCAATGGGACGAAAGGAGCCACGATTACGCCATTGGTTTGTCCCGGCGCGGTAGAGCGCACGCGCCACGCATTACTTATTGGGCGCTCATTGCGTGATCAGGAGAACCAAGAATGCGACGAAATACACTTGTACTCGCACTGGTGCTTGCGGGGGCTTGTCTGATCACCCTGGCCTTGCTCAACATCGATTCACCGAGGGCGGTCACAGCGCAGGACGACAACGGCTGTGTGACGTGCCACGATGGAATCGAACCCATCCGTGATCCGGATGCGCCGATGATGATGGCGCTCGAAGGCATGGGCGGGTGTGTGGCGTGTCATGGCGGCGACAAGTCCGTTACAGATGATCCAACAGCAGCACACAGCGGCAATTTCTACCCCGATCCCGGCAGTCTGTGGATCGAGGATCAGCCGTGTAAGCTGTGCCACGCGGATCATGTGTATGCGCTGGGACTATCGCTCATGAACACCGAAGCGGGCAAAATTCAGGGCAATCTGTGGGCCTGGGGTCTATTCAGCGACCACACTGTGCGCTACGCGAATTACACATTAGACGACGACGACGGCGCGGCCCCACGCATGGGGACCGACGCGTATGTGGACTATATGACCGAATTGATCGAGATGTACCCCGATCAGTTTCCGATGCATGTAGACGAATTGCCGAATCCGACGCTGGACGAGATCGAAGCAAACCCGGCGCTCGCGGCATACACCTATCAGCGCGAAGAATGCCAGCGCTGCCATGTGGGGAACAATGGCCGTAACCGGCGCGGCGACTATCGTGGGCTGGGTTGCTCCTCGTGCCATATCCCTTACAGCAACGACGGATTCTATGAGGGTGACGATCCCACGATCCCGACTGAGGAAGCCGGACACCTGCTCGTTCACTCGATGCAGGCCACGCAGGAAGCACGCGGCGGCATTCCCACCGAGTCGTGTGTCACCTGCCACAATCGCGGCAAGCGCATCGGCGTTAGTTATCAGGGGTTGATGGAATTCCCCTACGACTCGCCCGTGCAGCCCGATGGCAGCGCCACACCCAAACTGCACACCAAGAAATACCAGTTCATCTCCGACGACCTGCATCACCAGACAGAAAGCCGTCCAGGGAATCCAGAGGGCGGGCTGCTCTGCCAGGACTGTCACACCAGCATTGAAATGCACGGTGACGGCACGATTTTCGGCACGACGCTGGCACAGGTCGAGATCGAATGCACCGACTGTCACGGCATAACTGACGCTTTCCCCTGGGAGTTACCCCTGGGCTACAGCGACGAGTTTGGCCGCACGTTGGCCGCAGAGGCACGCGGTGTCACCGACGCGCTGGAAACGTACCAGCGTAACGGCACGCTCTACGACGTCGAAGACGGCTATTTGCTTACCGCGCGCGGTAATGCGTTTGGCAACGTCGTGCGGCGCGGCGATCAGGTCATCGTCCACTCCGCCACCGGGCTGGACTTCTTCGTGCCGCAAGTGAAGGCCATCGCCGAAGCAGGCGATTGGCGGTCTGCGGATGGCGCGGTCGCGATGGAATCAGTCGCGACGCACATGGATGCGATGGAATGTTATGCCTGCCATGCCGACTGGGCTCCGCAGTGCTATGGCTGCCACGTCACGGTGAACTATGGCGTGGACGGCGACGGTAACCCGTTGATGAACACCGACTGGGTCGCAGTAGGCAACACGCAGTCGGCCAACGGGCTGACCGCTGAAGCCGATCCGACCGTCGATATCCCGACCATCCCCGGCAGGGTCGCCGAAACGCGTTCCTACCTGCGCTGGGAAGCGCCGATCCTCGGCGTGAACGGCGAAGGCCGCGTAACCCCGCTGATCCCCGGCTGCCAGGTGATCTACACTGTCATCGGGGTGGACGGCGCGACACTGGCTCACAACGCTATTGGGCGCACCGATCCCTTCATCGAGGGCGGCGACGACGAGGGGCAGCGTGGTATGGACATGGCCCCGGCGCAGCCGCACACCAGCGGACGTCAGGCACGCCGCTGCGAAAGCTGTCACGGCGATCCGAAGGCGCTCGGCTACGGTATCGAGGGCGGACGTTTCATGCAGGGCTACGACGAAGGCTACATCGTCGATCTGGAGTATCCAGACGGCACAGTGATGCCAGAACAATACACCGTGCAGATCAACCCGATCACCGACCTGCCCATGGACCTGAGCCAGATCGTCGATCCGGCGACCGGGCAGCAGTTGATGACGGTCGGTTCGCACTGGCCGGGTTCTGGCCCGCTAAACGAGGATCAACGCACGCGCATGGAACGCACCGGCGTGTGTATGGGCTGCCATCAGAACATGATCGATGAGACGTTCTGGACGGACCAGGTCATCGCGCAGTACGGCGAGATCATCACCAACGATGCACACATCGAGATGATGAACCAGGCCATCCACGACGCGGTGCAAGGCGACTAAGCCCGCGCACTTGAGCCACCATCACCGGGTGTAGGGCACTACACTCGCACCGCACGCGCCCTGGTTCCCCGGAATCGGGGCGCGTGTTATCATACGCACATCATCGCGCTCAACCTCGGAAAGGACCTCCGCAGATGACTCGTCGCCTTCCACTCCTGATTGGTTTCGCCGGACTATTCGTGTTGGCGGTCGCGCTGATCGTGAGCGCGCGTTCCGCATCCGACTCTGATGACGACGCACCCGCGAACGCTGTGCCTGATGACGCCGTACACCAGAACGTGAACCAGGGCGATCAGGTAAACCCGGTGGACGACTTTGTTGAACTGGGATTGTACGAAGCGCAACAGGGCAATGTCGAGGAGGCGATCAACGCGTTTGAGATCGCGCTCGCCGCCGCCGAAGGCGCAGAGGCCGCGCTGCCCAACTACTATCTTGGCAGCGTATATATGCAAATGGGCGCGTTCGACCTCGCCGTGACGCACCTCGAAGCCGCGACCGTTGCTAATCCGGCGATGGCCTCTGCGTGGAGTCTGCTCGGCAGCGCGTACCTGAGCAATCAGCACCCCATGTCGGCGGTGGAAGCGTTCAATCAGGCGCTGATGCTGCATCCCGATGACCCGATCACACTGACCAATCGCGGACAGGCGTTTATGCACATCAGCGCGTTTGAGCAGGCCAAGCCCGACTTCGACCGCGCGATTGAGCTTGATCCGCAGTTCGTGGCGGCGTACTTCAATCGGGGCACATACTATTTTCGCACGGGCGATGCCGCCGCCGCAGTGGACGACTTCACGACGGTGCTGGAACTCCAACCGCTGGAAACGGCGGCGCACCTCAACCGTGCGGCAGCGTATGCCGAGTTGGGCGACAATGAGGCGGCGATATCCGATCTGAACATGTTCCTCGCGTTCCGTCCCGATGACGATCTGCGCGCCGAGGCGGAGGCGATGCTGAACGATTTGCAGGGCGAGACGGATGCGGAGGAATAACACACGTCATTGGGGGGCTGTGTGTTATTTGACGGTGTGAAGGAAGAAACCTGAGATCTGCGCGCCTCGCCTGCCTCTGAAGGGCGCAGGCTATTCAAAAACGAAGCACCCTCATGCTTTTTAAGAATTAAATACGGATATCCGCATGTGCGAGTTAGTCCCTCCCCCAACGCGAACTTGTTCGCGCCCCCTCCCCATGGCGCTGCGCTGATGGAGGGGGGACTTCATCACGCGATCTGCTCCCCCTCTCCGGCTTGACGGGAGAGGGGGCTGGGGGGTGAGGTTGGGTTTCACCTGGGACATCCGCGTTAATTTTTAAACTGCATGAGGGTTCTTTGATTTTGTGTAGCTGAGGGGTTTACTCCTCAGCGTTCGACAGTGTAGACGTCTTTCATAAGCCGGGGCGCGACCGTCGTCCCGGCAGATTTTCCCCCTCAACCTGACGATCCGCCTGACGCGCACCCTACGCGCCCTACGCATCTGTGCTGCGCTCCTGACAGCCTGACGCTTTCCGCACGTCCGCGTGTACAATGCGCTACACCAGCCAGGTACACAAGGAGGCACACCCATGCAGACTCACGAATTACAACACGCGCTCTACCTCATCGCGGACCAGATGCGCGGCATGGCGTCGGTGGGCAAATACTTCGCGGGCAACCTCTACGAAACCGAACGCGCGCATCACATCATGGCGCTGGCGGCGGAGATCGCAGCCCTCGCCGATGACGATCTGACGCCCGACGAGGTCCGCGTGACGTTCGAGGCGGAACCCTGGACGCACTGGTCACCTGTGATCGGCGTGGACGCGGCGGTGTTCAACCCGCAGGGAGACATTCTGCTGATCCAGCGGCGCGACAACGCACATTGGGCCATGCCGGGCGGCCTGAGCGAGATCGGGGATACGGTCGCGGAAACGGCGGTCAAGGAACTGTGGGAAGAAGCGGGGATGCGTGGGCGCGCGGTGCGGCTGCTGGGGCTGTTCGACGCGCGGCTGTGGGGATCGCGTTTCAAGGGGCATTTGGTGAACATGGTGTTCGAGGTGCTGTGCGACACTCTCACGCCGTCGCCGGGCGTGGAGTGTCTCGACGCGGCGTTCTTTGCGCCGGACGCGTTGCCTATGCCGCTGCACCCTGGTCATGATCGCCGCGTGCCGGAGGTCTTCACCTTACGTGAACGCGATGCCTACTTCGATCCCGCCGATGCGCGCGGCAAGTCGATGCCCATGTTTCAGCGCCCGGATCGTTTCGCGGCTGTTGCTCAAGCGCCGGAGCGCCGTAACGGGGTTCGCCCGCAGCACACGTCAGCGGAACTGTCGCCGGGGCTGCTGCATATGCTCACGCGCACGTAGCGATTTTTTCTCACCGCCGAGGTCGTAGGTAGCTCCGCAGAGGAAAAACAAAACCTCCTCTTTTTTCTTTTCTCTGCGTTTTCTGCGTACTCTGCGGTGAACGTTTTTATCGAAAACTAGATGTGTTTACACCACGCGGTAGAGCCACGCGTTCCCGCGCTTGCCGACTGTCTCCAGCGCACCAGATTCGCGCAGACAATACGCGATCTGCTGTGCCAGCCGCCGAGGTCGCCCGGTCGCGGCAGCGATATCGGCAGTCGTGAACGGGTCCGGTAGATCGTCAGGCAGCAGCGCGCACAGGTCAGCGGACGAGGTCAGCGTGTGCTGTTCGACCACCTTCAGCAAGCGCCGTTCATGCGTGAGCCACCCCTTACGCCGCCAGCCCCGCCGCCGGTCAGTGGATTTGCGGCGATGTTCTTCTTCCTGGATTAGCAGCACGTCGAGCGTGAAATTGGGATGATCCAGCAGTGTGGGGAAGCTGACCAACTCCGCCGCGACATCGATCACCGCGCCGCGTTTGGGCGATTTGCGCCGCCCGATGCGATTGCCGTTTGCGTCCAGACGCACGATCCACTTCTCAGCGGCGATAGGATACACGACCCGCACGCGGTGATCATTGAGCAACTGGTGCAGCTTGCGCTTCATGTTGCTGAACCCGCGCGTCTGAATTTCGATCAGCAGTCCGCCCGGCAGATTGTCGCGCACGAGATCGATCACGAAGCCGTCCACGTCCACCTCGACGCCGTCGCCCGGTTCTGCGACGTATGCTTTGAGCGCGGCGTGCAGCGGTTTTTCGTTCAGTGTGCCGATCATTGTGCGGTCCCCTTCCGCGCGTGAGTGTAACATGGGTCCCCTCTCCCCCCAACCCCCTCTCCCCAGCATAGCTGGAGAAAGGGGGAGTCACATGTGCGCGCAGATTTACTCCCCCTCTCCATAGGTTCTGTCGAGCGACAGCGAGATTGAACCGTCTCGGATGGAGAGGGGGGTGGCTCTCAGGGGTAGGTTTTCCATTTGGGGGACCGTTGTAGCAATAGGTCGTCAATGGTGTGTCGCTTTTAGCCCCTATTCCCCCCAGCCCCCCTTTCCCCGCAAGCGGAGAAAGAGGGGAGCCAATCGCGTGGTGAAGTCCCCTCTCCATCAGCGCAGCGCCATGGGGAGGGGATTTAGGGGAGGGGCTTGCCTACAAAACCCACATCATAAAATACCTACCCCTGAAAGGGGCCGGGGGGTGAGGTTGGTTTTCGCCGGGTTTCCGTAGGGCAGGCGCGGCACGTCCGTCACCCACTGCACACCCCAACGCCTACAATGAAGATACAGCTTAAGAACGCCAAGAGAAAGTGTTGCTTCGCTGTGGTGCTGTCTCGTGTCCGGCTGACGGCGGGTGGCGGCGCGTTTCCCTGTTGTTAGAAGCTGTCCTATAATAAAGAAGCGCAGTGTGGATCATGATATGCTCCCGCTGCGGCACAAGGTGGAACCATTCCCCACGCACAACGGGTTAGGACCAAATACAACTCAATACTTGAGTGTTTAGGAGGAAACCGTATGAGTATTCGCAACTTGCGCTGGGCGGGACTGTTCGCTCTCGCGTTAGTGATCGCGCTGGCCGTCGGTGGGACGCTGGTCGCACGCGGCGCACCGGGTGGACAGGACGATCCGCCGCCTCCCATACCGCACATCTTCGACACGATTCCGCTGCCGGGTGAAGAACTCGCGCTGGACGGGGCCGTGTCGTTTTTCTTCGACGTGCCGATGGACACCAGCACGGTCGAGAGCGCCTTCGGTATTGCACCCGCCGTGCCGGGCGATCTGGCCTGGACCAACGACGACCGCACGCTGATCTTCACGCCGTCCGCGAAATTCGAGCGCGCGACGGAATACACGTTTGGTTTTAACACAAGCGCGCTGTCTACGGAGGGCGTGGCGCTGGAAGAAGCGTTCACGCTGCGCCTGACTACGCTGGGTTACCTCGAAGTCTCCGAGGTGCTGCCCGGCGATGGCACAACCGCCGTCGATACGGACACCGTCTTCACCGTAATTTTCAACCGCCCGGTGGTCCCGGTGGTGATGGTTGATGACATGGACACGCTGCCCCAACCGCTGACATTTGACCCGGCGCTTGAGGGCACGGGCGAATGGCTCAACACGTCGATCTACATGTTCACGCCCACTGCCGAACTGCGCGGCGGCACGGAATACACTGCCACCATCGTGGGGGGCCTGGAAGACGTGACCGGCAGCGTTCTCAAAGCGGATTATGAGTGGACGTTCAGCACGCTCGCCCCGGATGTACTCGAAATCTCCCCTGGCGCAGGCTGGGACCGTATCTCGTTGGACCGCACGATCCGCGTCGAGTTTACACAGGCGATGGACCCCGAAACCACCGAGGCCGCGTTCTCGCTGGTATACCAGGAACCGCTGGACTACGACCCGGAAGTTGATCCCGCACCTGTGCCGGAAATTGTCAGTGGTACGTTTGAGTGGAATGAGAGCTTCCGCGCCGTGACGTTCACGCCGGACGAGCAACTCAGGCTCGAATCGTGGTATGGCCTCATTGTGGACGAAGAGATCGCCCGCAGTGCCACCGGTGCGGCCCTGCGCGAAGGCGTCAGAGGCGGGTTCAGCACCGTGCCCTACCCCGAAATCGTGAGTACGCGCCCGGTAGACGGCGACGGCTTCGCGTCCCCGTATGGCGGCTTCACGATCTACTTCAACACCAACATGGACCTCGACACGCTCAAGGACAAGGTGATCATCGAGCCGGAACCCTGGCGTGAATTTGACGACTACTACTACGATTACCGCGACAGCTACAACCTCGCGTTTGATGTCGAACCCAGCACGGACTACACGATCACGATCCTGCCCGGCATGGCCGATGAGTATGGCAACACTATCGACGTGGGCATGACCGTCACCTTCACCACCGACGCTTACCCGCCGGAACTGACGATCCAGGCGACGGGCAGCGTGGGCATGTATTCCGCGCACAACGACGAAACACGCGTCTTCGCGACGCATCGCAATGTCGACCGTATCGATCTCGCGCTGTGGGAAATGACTACCGCACAGCTCGCGGAGATCACCGGGGCAGATAGCTACAGCGCGTGGCGCAACTTCGTGCCCGCCAACAACAGCCTGCTGCGCCAGTGGTCGATTGACGTGACCGCCGCGCAGGACTTGCGGCGCTATGAACTGCTCTTGATCGCCGACACAGGGCCAAGCGGCATCAGCAACGTGCAATGTCTCGCTGCACCGGACCCGCGTGTGAGAGTCGGCGACGTGGTGATCGTCACCCGCGAGGACACCACACCGCTCAACATCCGCCAGGAACCGAATCTGGGCGGCCAACCGATCACGCAAGTGCTGCCCGACGAAACCATGCAGGTCGTCGGCGGCCCCTACTGCGCGGACGGCTATCTGTGGTGGGAAATGCGCCTGGATAACGACATCACCGGGTGGGCGGCAGAAGGCACGCTCGATGTGTACTTCTACGAGCCGCTGGGCGCTGTACCACTCGACCCCAACGCACCGCATCCCGACGTGTTTGGCGCGCCCTATTCCCCGGACGCGCTCGACCCCGGCGTGTACTATCTCGAAGTCACGTCGCCAGAAACCGACGGCTATGATCACCGCCCGCGCCGCCATGTGCTGTTGGTGCAGTCAGCGAACATCACGCTCAAGTTCAGCCAGGATACCGCGCTCGCGTGGGTCACGGACCTGGACACGGGGCAGCCGCTCGCGGATGTGCCGGTGATCTTCTATAACGAAGAGTTCAACCCCGTCGGGACCGCTGACACGGACGCCGACGGCCTCGCCGTGATCGAGACTCCGCACCTCGCGGACCTCTACACCTCGGTGGCGGCGACGGTGAATTACAATGAATGGTTCGGTTATGCGGCCAGCCGTTGGAACGACGGCATGGACCCCTGGCAGTTTGATATCCGCAGCGACTACGAGCCGGAAGACTTCACCGTCTATCTCTACACCGACCGCCCGATCTACCGTCCAGGGCAGCCGGTCTACTTCAAGGGCATTCTGCGCGACCGCTTCGACATCCAGTACACCGTGCCGGATATCGCGACTGTGCCCGTGCGCGTCTATGATGACCGGGGCGAGATCATCTACGAAACTGATCTCCCCGTAACGCCCGGTGGCTCGTTCAGCGGCGAGGTCATGCTCGCGGACGATGCCCCGTTGGGCTACTACCGCGTGGTGGCGGGTATCGAGAGCAACAAGCGCAGCAGCTTCGGCGTCAACTTTAACGTGGCGGAGTACCGCGCGCCGGAGTTCCAGGTGGACGTGCTGCCAGAGGTTAACGAGGTCGCGCAAGGCGACACGATCCGCGTGTTGGTGGATAGCAGCTACTTCTTCGGCGGCGCGGTGAGCAACGCCAGTGTCAGCTATACCGTCCTCGCCAACGACTATCGCTTCCGCTACACGGGCAACGAACCGGGCTACTTCTCGTTCGTTGACAATAACTACGACTTCTACGCGCCCGAATACTACGGGCCGTATGGCGGTCCGGTGGCGGAGGGCGAAGGCCTGACCGACGCGCAAGGCCGCTTCTGGATCGAACTCGACGCCGACCTGGGCGACGAGCCGGAAAGCAAGACCTGGACCATCGAGGCGCGCGTGGTCGATGAAAGCGATCAACTGGTCGCGGGCCGCGCATCGGTGACGATGCATC
>CBEVZO010000072.1:0-9707 GCA_965554365.1 uncultured Anaerolineae bacterium | reverse complement strand
GAAGGAGGATCACCATCAGGATCGCAATTTTCGGTGTGGGCGCGATGGGTTGTCTCATTGGCGCACGCCTCAGTGCTCATGCAGACGTGACATTGATCGGGCACTGGCCGGAACAACGCGCCGCGTTGCGTGATGCGCCGTTGCGGGTGATTGAGCTTGATGATCGTGAACATGATGTGCGGCTGCGCGCGGTTGATGATGTGGACGACGTAGGGCCGGTCGATGTGGCGTTGATCCTGACCAAAACGCCTAAGACCGAAACCGCCGCCGATCAAGTGGCGCGGATTCTGGCGGCAAATGGGATCGCGATCACGTTGCAAAACGGCCTCGGCAACCAGGCGATCCTGGCGCGGACGTTGGGTGCGGAGCGTGTGACGCTCGGCGTGACCACGTTGGGCGCGGCGTTGGACGGTCCCGGTGTGCTACGGGCGGGCGGCGATGGTGCGACCTATTTCGCCACCCGCCCGGAGATCGCGCCAGCGGTGAGCGATATCGCCGGGGTGTTTGAGGATGCCGGGCTGCATACGGTGTTGGTGGATGAGGTGGCGTCGTTGGTGTGGGGCAAGCTCGCGGTGAACGCGGCGATCAATCCGCTGACTGCGCTGTTACGCGTGCCGAATGGGGCGCTGCTGGCCTCTCCACGCGCGCTGCATGTGTTGCATTTGGCGGCTAATGAGGTCGCAGCGGTGGCGGCGGCGCAGGAGATTGTGCTGCCGTTTGATAACGCGGCGCAGCAGGCCGCACATATCGCGCACCTGACTGCGCGTAACCGTTCCTCGATGCTGCAAGATGTCACACGCGGCGTGCGCACTGAGATCGACGCCATCAACGGTGCGGTGGTCCGTACTGGGGAGGCGCTCGCAGTCAGCACGCCCGTGAATCGTCTGTTGTATGAGTTGGTGAAGGCGCTGGAGGATATGCTTCCGCCGCTGGCACAGGAGTGAGAGAACGTCATGCACGTTGTGAAGACGATTGAAGAAGTGCGCATGTTGCGTTGGGCCGATCCCGCGCTGACCTGGGGGCTTGTGCCGACGATGGGCACGCTGCATGAAGGGCATTTGTCGTTGGTGCGGCGCGCGCGCGCAGAAAATGATCGCGTGGGTGTAAGCATCTTCGTGAACCCGATCCAGTTTGATCGCCGCGCTGATCTTGACGCTTATCCGCGCCAGTTGCAGCGCGATTGCGATCTGCTCGCCGCTGAGGGCGTGGATGTGGTGTGGACGCCGGACGAAGATACGGTCTATCCACCGGGGTTCCAGACGTATGTGGCGGTGGAGGAAATCACCCAACTGCTAGAGGGCGCGGCACGGACGGGACATTTTCGCGGCGTGACGACGGTCGTCGCCAAGTTGTTTAACGTGTTCCAGCCCACACGCGCGTATTTCGGGCAGAAGGACGCACAGCAGGCCAGCGTGATCCAGCAGATGGTGCGCGATCTGGCGTTCAATCTGGATGTCGTGGTGTGCCCCATCGTGCGCGAATCGGATGGGCTGGCGCTCAGCAGTCGCAATCTGCGCCTGACGCCGGAGCAGCGCAAGGCCGCGTTGGTGTTGTCCCGCGCATTGGCGACGGCCCGCGCAGAATTTGAGGACGGGCGGCGCAACGCCGATCATCTACGTGCGACGATGCGCGACGTGATCGACGCAGAACCGTTGGCACGGATTGACTATACCAGCGTCGCGCATCCGGTGAACTTGCAGGAATTGCAGGGTCATGTCTCGCGCGCGCTGTTGAGCATTGCAGTGTTCATCGGCGAGATTCGCCTGATCGACAACATCCGTTTGAACAATAATCAGCCCGCATAAGGCAGTCTTGCAGGAGTTCCCATGCACGTCGAAATGATCCGAGCCAAATTACATCACGCCCGCGTCACTGGGGCGGATATTGAGTATGTGGGCAGCATCACGATTGACACTGATCTGCTCGCGGCGGCGCAGATGCACCCGTATGAGAAGGTGCTGGTGGTGGATGTCGAAAACGGGTCGCGCTTTGAAACCTACATCATCCCTGGCGAACCGGGCAGTCGCGTGATCCAGGTGAACGGCGCGGCGGCACATCTCGTTAACCAGGGCGACCGGCTGATCGTGCTGGCGTTCGCGCTGATCGATTATCCCCCACCTGACACATGGCAGCCGCAGGTGATTGTACTGGATGCGGAGAATGCGATTGCGTCGGTTGAGCTTGAGGGGCGCTTTGCGTAACTTTCTCTGAAAAGAAAAGCCATTTACCGCAGAGGACGCCGAGCGCGCAGAGAAAAACGAGGTAAAAACAAGAGAAAAACCCTGATTTTGCACTTGCGTAACACAAACTTTGCACCGTCATCATCAGAGCTTCACATTTTCCTGCGACTATAGTAGCAACAGAATGCTACACAGCACGCAGGAGGTGCATGATGAAAGCGGTGCAAGCGTTGCTCTGGTTTATGGTGCAGACGGTGTTGTTCGCGGTGTTTATTAATGCGCTGCTGATCGTGATCGGATGGCTGTTTGGCCCCTGGATGGCGCATTGGATGGCGGCAAGTCTGGCATTTGCGTTGAGCATGTTTGTGTGGCTGCTGCCGTTCGCGGCGCTGACAATGTTCTTCGTGCTGCTGCTGGAACCCATTCCTACATCGCACGAGGGCTGATCGATGGCGATCTCGGTGCGGAAAACCGAATATGAAACGTAAGGGGCGTAGTATGACGATACGCCCCTTCGCTTGTGCGGGGTGCGATTACGTCAACACGGGTGCGGGTGGCGCGATCTGTGCTGCGGTGGGTGGAGGCACATCATAGCGGCGCACATGCCGTCCCACGCGCCACAGGATGGTGAGGAACAGCAGCCCGGCGAGTGGCATATCCGGCCCCGCCGCGCCGAGCAGTGCCAGGATGATCCATAACAACAGTGCATCTGAAGCGCATACCCAGCGTTGGCGCGGTCCCCAGTTGCGCGCGCCCAGTCGTACAGCCCGCCGCCACACGATCACGGGCCAGGCGCACGCCGCCAGCCAGTCCAATAGTGGCGGTACGTTCCACGCGGGTAAAATCCACAGCGTGAACAGCAATCCGACCATGCCCAGGAAACCCAACCAACCGATGCTCCGCTGCCGCGCAACGGTGTATTGTGCGGTTTTCGGGGTGCGATCCGGCCAGCGGCGCGCGCGCCACACCAACCACACGATCAGCAACGCGCAGCCCGCATACGCCAGCGGTGGCGCGACCATCTCGAAGGCCACGCCGATGGGTAGCATAAGTCCGAACAGCGTGCCGTGAATCTTCAAACCACGCCGCGCGACCCACAGTTCATTTTTCAGCGACGGATACATGAGTTCGGTCAGGGCAATCGGGATTGCGATACTCACGACGGCGTGGAACCACGTCAGATTGATCGACCAGATCCAGTTTACGCCGATCCAGCGCCCGTATTCCGCCAGGATATCGAGGTCTTGCCAGGTGGGGTCGAAGAAGCTGCGCACGACCAGCCCCTCCTCGTAGATGCCGTAGGCGATGCCCAACATGAGAATGCTCGGCCAGCCCTTGTCCCAGCGCCGCACGAATTCGCGGATCAGCACGGCCCCGCTGCCGTAGAGCATCATAAGAAACACGACTCCTAGGGGGTTAATGATGAACTCCAGCGGTGGCATGGAGCCGGAGAGCATTTCGCCGCACAGGGTCGCGAGGATCATCAGAGTCCATACGGCGCGGCGGGTGCGCGGTGGCGATTGTTCGTGCATGGGTGATACCTCCTGGTGCATAGGACGCCGATAAACGCGGATTGAATACTCAGCTTAAGTTTATGCGTTATGTACGGCTTGTTGTAGTCCCTGTGTGCATAACGTTCCTTGCACGGGATCATATTTTGGGGTGTACCCGGTGTCATGCGCGCTCATGATCCAGAACAGCGCCGCCCCACGCCGGAGTATGTTATGATGTGGGCGTGACCAGGAAGTGACCCGATGACTGACCATACACGATCCCAGATTGAACCCGGCCTCTTTCAAGTGCTGCGCATCTTTGCAGCGGTGCAGTGGGGCTTGATGCTGTTCGCGTTTTGCGGCGCGCTGAGCCCCGAAGAAGGCGTAGTGCCTGATTATTTTGCGCTGCTGTTTTTTGCCCCGGCTACGCTGTTGTTTGTGCTTACCCGCAAACGCTACTGGCACGCGTTGGGGCGTTACCATTTGTCGGTGATGCTACTCGTGGCGGCGCTGGGACCGGGCATTACGCATTGGATGACGGTGGCGCTGCGTATGAACTGGGGGCGTGCGGGCGATACGGCATTGCCGGAACCGGGCGGCATTCTGATTCTGCTGCTCGTGCCGCTGTTGCTGATCAGTTCACAATACACCATGCGCGTGATGCTGACGTTTGCGCTGGGCACGGCGGCGCTGGACATTCTGGTCGCGGGCGCGCTGGACGCGGCGGGCGGGCCGCAGCTACGCCTGACCAGCGAGGAAGTGGTGATCCGCGTGCTGTTGTTTGTGATGGTGGGGTACGTGGTGGTGCGTCTGACGGCGGCGCAGCGTCAACAGCGGGTGGAACTGGGGCAGAAAAACGCGCAGTTGAGGCACTATGCCGCGACATTGGAACAACTCGCCACCAGCCGTGAGCGTAATCGCATGGCACGCGAACTGCACAATACGCTGGCGCATACGCTCAGCGCGGCGTCGGTGCAGCTTCAGGCGCTCGAAGTGCTGCTCGACACTGATCTGGATGCGGCGCGCGCCACTGTGCGTATGTTGCATACGATGACGCGCAGCGGCACGCAAGAGGCGCGGCGCGCACTGCACGCCCTGCGCGCGAGTCCGTTGGAAGACCTGGGGCTGCTGTTGGCGGTGCAGCACATGGCGGAGGAGGTCGCGGATCGCACTGGGATCGCGCTGCACCTCGATCTGCCGGAACACGTCGCGGGTTTGCGGGCGGATGTGGAGCTGCATGTATATCGCATTGCGGAAGAGGCGATCAACAACGTCGTGCGGCACGCCAATGCCAAAACGCTGACGGTCACGCTACGTCACGCTGATGCACAGCTTGTGTTGATCGTGCGGGATGATGGCGCAGGTTTTGATCAGGCGGAACACGCGGAGAATGGCCGCTATGGGCTGGTCGGGATGCAGGAGCGCGCGTTGATTCTGGGCGGCGCGCTGACCATCGACAGCCAGCCAGGGCACGGGACTACCGTGCAGCTTACGGTCGGCGTCGCGACACAGGCAGAGGAAACGGTAGAGGCCGCAGTTGCGGTAACGGCAGGTAGGGAGTAGGGACGATGATTCGCGTATTGCTGGTAGACGATCAGGTGGTGGTATGCGAAGGGCTGCGTGTGATCCTCAACGCGGACCCGGACATTGACGTGGTGGGTGTGGCGCACAACGGCGCGCAGGCGGTGGAGTTGATCCCCACGATTTCGCCGGACGTGGTGCTGATGGACCTCAAAATGCCGGTGATGAACGGTATCCATGCCACGAAAGCGATCCGGCGTGATTATCCCGATGTGGCAGTGTTGGTACTGACTACATATGACGGCGACGCGTGGGTGTTTGACGCGATCCGTGCGGGGGCAGCGGGCTATTTGCTCAAGGACTCGCGACGCGAGGATATTCTGGCGGCGATCAAAGGGACCGCTGAAGGGCGCGCACATGTTGATCCGGCAGTGGCGGATAAGCTGCTGAAACATGTTCGCACGGGCGTCACGCCGAATGCCAGCATCGCGGAGGCACTCAGCGAGCGCGAGCAGGAAGTGCTGCGGCTGTTGGCGCACGGACTCACGAACACGGAAATCGCGGAGAGACTTTGTTTGGCGGAGGGCACGGTGCGCAATTATGTGAGCGCGATCCGCGCCAAGCTCAACGTGACGGACCGTACACAGGCGGCGGCGGTGGCGTGGCGTTACGGGCTGGTCCAGCCTAACGACGATCCGATGGGGTTTGACGACGACGCATGACGAAAACGCACCGGGGAACACAATTACCACAGACAAAACTGAACACGTATTTCTGATCAGGTAGCAAAGCCGCATGAAGTGCGGATCACGAGTTGTGTCGGCAGCACGACCTGATACGGGGGCGTGATTGTGCCTTCGATGAGGCCGATCAAACCCTCGGCGGCCAGTTGCCCCAGCCGTGTAACGGATTGGCGCACGGTCGTGAGCTGCGGTTCGCCCAGCGTCGCGAAGGGCATGTCGTCGAAGCCTACGAGCGCGATATCGTCTGGCACGCGAATCCCGGCTTCGTTGAGTGCGCGCAGTGCGCCAAGCGCCATGCGGTCGCTGGCGACGAACACTGCGTCCGGGCGCTGGGGAAGCAGTTGGCGCATGGCAATATAGCCGCTAGGGTCGCTGAAATCGCCTTCCACGACCAGTGATTCATCATAGTCCAGGCCCAATCGCGTTAGTGCGTCTCGGTAGCCGTGCATCCGGTCGTAACCCGAAATCACGTCCAAACGTCCAGCGATATGGGCGATGCGTCGGCGGCCCAGCCGCATAAGATGCTCAATGGCTTGCTGCGATCCCTGGTAATTTTCGGTATCGATGTAGTTGGTTACATGCTCGTGCCGCCAGGGACGACCGATGAGGACAAAGGTGCGCCCGCGTTCGATCAATTCATCGGCCAGGGTATCGCTTTCCGGGGCGGAGGAAATGCATAGGCCGTCGGACATGCGGTTATCCAGCACACGCTGGTGCAGGTGTGTGGGCGAGGCATCTGGCCCGCGCAGCCACAGCATTACATCGTAATTCTGCTCGTTGGCGCGTGATGTGAGCGCCTGGATCAGTACGGGGAAATAAGGATCGCTGAACAGATCGCTCACGAAATAAGGCACGTACATGCCGATGACCTGGGTGCGCTGCGTCACGAGGGCGCGCGCGGCGAGGTTGGGCGTGAATTTGTGTTTGCGGATCACTTCAAGCACACGCTCGCGGGTATCTTCGCGCACGTTGGGCGAGTTGTTGACCACGCGCGACACTGTCGAGCGCGATACGCCACTCAGGCGCGCGATATCCTCAAGATTTAGCGATGGATTTCTAGGTTTGTCGGGCATGGAGCGTCTCACTACACTAATTCGATCAACAGCTAACTTTATCTCAGGTGAGTATTAAACGTCCACTGACGCAGGTTAATCAGTCCCCAATTACCTTGTGGGAGCGCTCCCATAGCGTAAAACAAGTATAGGTGCAATGAACACACCGTGTCAAGCACTTTTCCTGGTTGGACGCAAGGAAAACCGACCCCTCCGACTTCCTCTCCATCCAGGCCAGTTGATCTCGTTGGCGCTCGATGCAACCTATGGAGTGGGGCCGTTCGTGAAATACGCGATGATCTGGTCGATGGTCTCATCCAGCGGAGTTGAGGGCTGCCAGCCTACGGCCCCGTTGATCTTGCTTACGTCGGGCACGCGGCGGCGCATATCCTCGAACCCGGCTTCATAGGCGTCTTCGTAGGGAATCATCACGATCTCGGAGGCGCTGCGGGTGCGCGCTTTGACGCGTTCAGCGAGTTGCAGAATCGTGACTTCTTCGCTTGAGCCAATGTTGAAGACTTGTCCATCTACTGCGCGGTAGTCCGCGATATCGCCCAGACGGACAATGGCATCCACTACGTTATGCACATTGGCGAAGCAGCGGCTTTGCTGCCCGTCGCCGTAGACCTGAATCGGCTCATTTTCCAGTGCCCAGCGTACAAAGCGTGGCACGACCATGCCGTAATGCCCGATCTGACGTGGTCCTACTGTGTTGAACAGGCGGAACACCGTCACCGGCAGTTTTTCGGCTTTGTGATATGCCAGCGCGAGGAATTCGTCCAGCGCCTTAGAGGTCGCGTAGCTCCAACGGCTCTTGGTGGTCGCGCCGAGGATGCGATCATCTTCTTCGCTGAACGGGACTTTGATACCCTTGCCATAGACTTCGGAGGTGGAGGCGAGCAGTACGCGTTTGCGATAGCGGCGCGCAGTTTGTAGCACGATTTGTGTGCCGTCCACGTTGATCGAGATTGTGTCAATCGGGCTGTGGACGATGGAGAACACGCCTACCGCTGCGGCGAGGTGATAGATTACATCACATTCGCTTATGAGACGGTCCATGACAGTGGCATGGCGAATGTCTTCAATCGCGTAGCGGAATCCGCGCGTGCCTTCCAGATGCGCGATGTTCACAAAGCGCCCGGTGGAAAGATTATCGATCACCGTCACCTGATGACCTTGCGCGAGTAGTTTTTCCGCCAGATGGCTGCCGATGAATCCGGCACCGCCGGTAATGAGTGCGTGGGTCATGGAATCCTCGTGCGTGTCTGTGTATAAATCGAAAGCGCGAGGACATGATACCATACCCCGCGCGAATTATCCTGGGTGTTTCGCCGCCGCGCGCCTGACAGGGAAACCTCACCCTCCAGTGTAATCTGCGGTAGGGGATCTGCTCTGCCGCGCCCAATTTTGATCAGAGGCGTTCGGGGGGCGCAGTAGAACAGCGCCCCTACGCGTAAACAAGATTTCTCGTGCTATTGCGCGCCCAGTTCCTCGAAGAACTTGATCGCGGTTTGCATCCCTTTCGCGAAGCATTCCAACGTGAATTTCTCGTTCGGGCCGTGCAGGTTATCGTCCGGCAGGCCGAAGCCCATTAGAACCACCGGGACATTGAGCGCGTTCTGGAACGTGCCCACGACCGGGATTGAGCCGCCTTCACGCGCGAACACGGGTTCCGCGCCGAAGCCGAACGCATACGCCTTCACTGCTGCCTGCATGAAGGGCGAGTCGGTTTCCACCACCGCCCAGTTGCCATCGTGCAGGCCGCGTACCTCGCTGCGCACGGTTGGGGGTGTGAGCGACGCGACGAACTCGCGGATCAACTGCTCGATCTGCTTGGGGTCTTGATCGGGCACCAGGCGGCAGCTTACCTTCGCCAGCGCGCGGGCGGGCAGCACGGTTTTTGCGCCTTCGCCGGTCCAACCGCCGACGATGCCGTTGATTTCCAGCGTGGGCCGGATGCCCAGCCGTTCGTGCATCTCATAGCCCGGTTCGCCCCAGGGAATGTCTACACCCGCTTCGGCTTTAAGCTGTTCGGCGGTGTACGGGACTTGGCCCAAAGCGCTGCGTTCGGCGGGGCTGAGTTCGCGCACGGCGTCGTAGAAACCGGGCACGGCGATGCTGCCATCTGCGTGATGCAGTTGGGCGAGGATTTCCACGAGCGCCTGCGCCGGATTATGTACGATGCCGCCGAATGTGCCGGAGTGCAAATCGTGATCCGGTCCCCATACTTCGACTTCCAGATACGTGATGCCGCGCAATCCGGTCACGATGGACGGTTGATTAAGGCCAATCATGTGTGTGTCCGAGACAACGATCACATCACACGCGAGTTTGCCGGTGTTTGCGCGCACATAGTGGTGAATTTCGTCGGACCCGGCTTCTTCTTCGCCTTCAACGATGAATTTTACGTTAATCGGCATTTGCCCAGCCTGCAACAGCGCGTGGACCGCCTTCATTTGCACGAAGGTCTGCCCTTTGTCATCAGTTGCGCCGCGCGCATAGAGATGACCATCGCGGATCACCGGCTCGAACGGATCGCTGCGCCACTGTTTGTTTTCGTCGTCGGCGGGCTGCACGTCGTAATGCCCGTAGATCAGCACGGTTGGAGCGTCCTGGCCCGCGCCGAGCCACTCGGCATACACCAGCGGATTGCCTTTGGTTTCGATGATCTCGGCGCTGGACATGCCGATTTGCTCAAAGTGATCGCGCAGCCATTCC
>CBEVZO010000071.1:0-9721 GCA_965554365.1 uncultured Anaerolineae bacterium | reverse complement strand
GGCGCTAGAAACAATGACCGCGTTGGCCGAGAAAATGAACCTCGCCTGGGACGCGCAGATGACCATCACCAGCACGACCAACCGGGCCGAAGCCTTGCCCGGTGCGAACGTGGTCGTGGTGTCGGTGCAGGTCGGACAGCGTGAAACCGTCTGGGAAATGGATTGGCAAATCCCGCTGCGGCACGGCGTGTACCAACCGTATGCTGAAAACGGCGGGCCGGGATCGATTGCCCACACCTTCCGTAATCTACCGCTGATCCTCGCCATTGCGCGCGACATGGAGCGCTACTGCCCGGATGCGTGGTACATCAATCTCGTCAATCCGCTGATCCGGCTGACACTCGGCGTTCACCGCTACACCAAGATTAAAGTCATGGGGCTGTGCCACCAACTGCTGTGGGGCTACGCGATGGCAGAGGCGGTCCTCGCGGATCGTTGGGGTACTGAAATTCCAGAAGGGTTCCACGTCCACACGGACGCGGACAATCTGCCGAACTTCATCCCGGTCGCGCGGGCGGGTCTGGAACACATGGTCATCAAGGCCGCCGGGATCAACCACTTCTCGTGGGTCTACGACATCCGCGACAAGGCGACGGGCGAAGACCTCTATCCTCTGCTGCGCGAACGTTGGCTGCATGACTATCGCCGCGACTTTGAGCCGCTGACGCGCGAGATGTTCGAGATATTCGGACTGCTGCCGACACCGGGTGATAGCCACCTGTGCGAGTACCTGCCGTTTGTGACGGACCCGGTCACCAAGCCCTGGGAAAAGTACGATCTCCGGCTGCAAAGTTGGGACGGTAACCGCCGCCGCCGCGCGTCGCGTTGGGAGTTGGCGCAGTCGATTCTCAGTGACGAAACCCCGGTGGAGCAACTGCGCGATGTGTGGCAGTTCAACATTTTAGAAGAGCCGGTCGCCGGAATCATCGAGGCCATCGTCTACAACGAAGACTACTATATCCAGCAGTTGAACATCCCGAACAACGGCGGCTTGATTCCGAACCTGCCCGCCGACGCGATTGTCGAAGTGCCGGGCGTGATCAACGGTTTCGGGATGCAGGGCACGGGCTTCCCTCCGCTGCCGGAAGGTATCGCTGCGCTGTGCCGCCGCGAGTTGGAACTCAGCGGGATAGTAGTTGAAGCCGCCGTGACCGGGGACCGGCAGTTGGCTCTGCAAGCGTTATTGCTCGATCCGATGGTGGGTGATATCGACCAGGCGCGCGCCATTTTGCACGATTTTATAACCGAGTTCGCGGAATTCTTACCGCAGTTCGCCTGATGAGGACATGAAACACATGAAGAAGGTATTTGTTGTCGAGAAGGAAGACAACGTCGGGACCGCCGTCGGTGAGCCGATCATAACCGGCGACGCCGTAGGGACCGAGGGGCGCATCACGGATGTGACTGTCACCGCCAATGCTGATATTCCATATGGGCACAAGGTTGCGTTGGTGGACATTGCCAAAGGCGCGCAGGTCACGAAATACGCCCTGAGCATCGGGTCTGCGCTGACCGACATCAAAGCGGGCGACCACGTCCACATTCACAACGTTGAGAGCAATCGCGGGCGCGGCGACAAAGCGGCGCAAGAAGCGTAGCAGGAGAGCATAGAAAATGACCGAATTTATGGGCTATGTCCGATCCGATGGATCGGTAGGCGTGCGCAATCATGTGTTGCTCCTGTCCGGCACGGTTTACGCGAACAAGGTATGCGAAAAGGTCGCAGCGTTGGTACACGGCGGCGTGGCGATTGCGCATCCGCTGGGCCGCTGCCAGGTGCGTCCCGATCTGCGCATGACGCGCCGTTTCCTCTCCAACACCGGCATGAACCCCAACGTGGGCGCGGTGGTGGTGGTTGATCACTTCCGTGAAGAAGGTTGCACCGCCGAAGACATCGCGCACGATATCCAGACTGCGACCGGCAAACCCGTCGCCACCGTGAACATTCGCGGCGCAGGCGGCATGATCGCGGCGTTGGAGCAGGCATTGCGTTATGCGGCAGGTTTCACGCGTGAGATGAGCAATATGCAGCGCGAAGCCGCCCCGCTCAGCAAACTGCTATTCGGGACCGAGTGCGGCACGTCCGATACCACGTCCGGTCTGGCGGGCAACCCGGCGACTGGTCTCTGCTCCGACATGATCATCGCTGAAGGTGGGCGCACCATCCTGGCGGAATGCACCGAGTGGATGGGCTGCGAGACATGGTTGACCAGCCGCGCTACCACCCCGGAAATCGCCGAGCAGATCGTCGCGGGCGTGAATCACCTGGAAAAGCGCGCACTCGCCAGCGGCGAGGATATTCGCGGTTCGCAGCCGACTGGCGACAACATGGTCGGCGGTCTGACCACCATCGAAGAAAAGTCGATGGGCGCGGTCAAGAAGGGCGGCAGCGCCCCGGTGGTGGGTTATCTCGATGTGGCAGAGCGCCCGACCAGCGATCAGGCCGGCCTGTATGTGATGTACGGCCCCGGTCATGGCGCGGAGTCGATCAGCAGCATGGCGGCAGCAGGCTGTCAGGTGTTGGTTTTCTCGACGGGCGGCGGACACACGTCCTCGCACCCGATCATGCCGACGATCAAGATCACGGGCAACGCTGGATCGTTTGAACTGATGCAGGACACCGTCGAGTTGGATGTCAGCGGCGTGCTGCGTGGCGAGATGTCGCCAGAAGACGCGGGGCAGATGGTGTTCGATGAGGTGATCGCTGTCGCTAACGGTCGCCTGACCAAGTCCGAAGTGCTGAAGGATGATAACAGCTTCGCGATTCACCGTGTGGGCGTGAGCATCTAACCTTACCCCCCGTGCCCCCGCGTGACCTGCGGTCACGCCCCGTCAAGCCGGAGAGGGGGAGAAGCGGCGCGGCGGCAATGTTTTGAGAAATTCGCCGCGCCATTTATGACAAAACAATGAGCGGGATCGTTTGCGGTCCCACTCACTGATAATGAGCAAAGAAACCATGACCGAGTTCCGCCTGCCGTATGGCAAAACACACGTCACATTCACGCTCCCCGATGAGCGCGAGATTGCGTGGATCGCGCCGCTAGAAACACCTGCCGCGCCGGATCCCGCCGCGCTCGTCCTGGATGCATTGAATGCTCAGGTGGGCGGAACCCGCTTATCAGACTTCGCGGACGCGAAATCAGTCGCTATCGCGATCAGCGACAAAACACGCCCGATCCCGCACGCGATGATCGTGGCGCTGCTGGACCGGCTGCGCGCGCTGGGGCTGCCGGAGGACGCGATCACATTCCTGATCGCGACCGGCACACATGCACCGATGCTGCCGGATGAGTTTGCGCAGGTGCTGCCGGACGATCTGCTGGCGCGCTACCGGGTGCTGTCGCACGATTGCGATAATCAGGCCGATCTGGATTATCGCGGCGCAACGCAGCACGGCACACCGGTATGGGTCAATCGTCACTTTGTCGCGGCGGACCTGCGCATCGTGGTCGGGAATCTGGAACCGCATCAGTTCATGGGTTTCTCCGGCGGCGTTAAGAGCGCGGGGATAGGGCTGGCGGGGCGCGAGACGATCAACCACAACCATGCGCTGATGCGCGATCCATCCTCCCGCCTGGGGTGTTACGACGACAACGCAGCGCGGCAAGACCTTGAGGACATCGGGCAGTTGATCGGGGTGCATATCGCCCTGAACGCGATTCTCAACAGCAGCAAGCAGATTGTGCGTGTGCTGGCGGGAGAAGCCCGCGCCGTGATGCAGGCCGGGATTCCGGTCGTGCGCGGATTGGTCGAAGTGGGCGTCGCTGCGTCATTTGATCTGGTGCTGACCTCGCCCGGCGGCCATCCGAAAGACATTAACGTTTATCAGGCGCAGAAGGCGTTGGCGCACGCGGCATTGATCACCAAACCGGGTGGCACGATGATCCTGGTGGCGGCGTGTCCAGAGGGCGCAGGCAGCGCGGGCTATGAGAAGTGGATCGCGGGGATGACCTCGCATGAGGCCGTACTCGAACGGTTCGAGCATGAGGAATTTTGCCTGGGGCCGCACAAAGCGTACCAGATTGCCAGAGATGCCCTGCACGCGCGGGTACTCGTCGTGTCGGAGCTAGCACCGGACGAGGCGCGCCGCTTACTACTAACGCCCGCAGCTAGCGTGGATCAGGCGCTCGCGCTGGTGCTGGATGATCTCGCGCCGGACGCGCGCATAGCTCTACTGCCCGCCGCCAATGCGACCATTCCCTTTGTGCGATCAGCAGTACGATGAGCGTGATCGCGACAAAGTGCTAAAGAGAGTATGCATCAACATGAGTGTTGTTTCTAATCAAAGCGTGGCAAACCCAAGGTTAGCCACCGGCGAGCCGCCACAGCCGCATTTGACGCTGCGCCTACTGCCCGGTATCGCGTTGGTAGCTATCGTGGCGTGGCTGGGCCTCAAGTCCAGTGAATTCATTGGCACGGAACTGTTGGGTTTCGAGAAAAGCCCCGTTTCCGGCATTATGATGTCGATCATTGTCGGGTTAGTGCTGGGCAATCTCGTGAATCTGTCCGCCAGCGTGCAGCCGGGCATCCAGTTCAGCCTGACGGGGATTCTGCGCCTGGGCATTATCCTGCTCGGCATCCGGCTCAGCCTGGGCGACGTGCTGCGGCTGGGTGTGTTAGGCATCCCGCTAATTATCTTTTGCCTGACGGGGGCACTGATCGTCGCGGGCTGGCTAGGAAAACGGCTGAATCTGCCCCCACGCTTGACCGCCTTGATCGCGGTGGGGACCAGCATTTGCGGCGCGACCGCCATTGTCGCGACCGGCCCGGCGATTGACGCCGAGGAAGAAGAAATAACCTACGCAGTGGCGAATATCACTGTGTTTGGTCTGGTGGTGATGCTGCTGTATCCCTATTTGGCGCATATGCTGTTCCCTAACGATATGACCAGTGCCGGGTTGTTCCTGGGCACAGCGATTCATGAGACGGCACAAGTTGCGGGCAGCGGGCTAATTTACGCCCAACTGTTCGACGCAGACAAAGCCCTGGAAGCGGCCACCGTCGCCAAGCTGGTGCGCAACCTGATGATGATCGCGATCATCCCCTTGATTGCATACCGGCATCAGCAGCAACAACAGCACACAGAGGAAACAGCACAAAAGAAAAAGTTCAGCCTGCTTAATCTATTCCCGGTGTTCATTCTGGGCTTCTTGCTGCTGGCTATCGTGCGCTCGATTGGAGACGCTGCGCTTGACGCCAAAGCCACCGGAGGACTGTTCGACGCCGCTGATTGGGACTCGTTCACGACAACGCTCAAACACTGGGCGGAGAACTTCCTGGCGATGGCAATGGCGGGCGTAGGCCTGAATACCAGCTTCAAAAAGCTACGCGGACTAGGACTCAAACCCTTCTATGTTGGGTTTGGCGCGGCGGTATCTGTCAGCGCGATGAGCCTGACCGGGATCGCGCTGCTGCGCCTGCTGGGGTTGAGCTGACGCCGTTTGTTATCAATTGATATGCATCTATCCTTTGAGGATTAGACGTTGCGCGATAGGTTCTGAGCATTCGGATATAAGCTCAATAGCGCATAGGAAAGGAAGGGCCACACAAACGAATTCGCTCCACATATCACACCGTATATAGACGTCTATTTAGGAGGAATTTCATGAAACCGAGAAACGTGTTGCTGGTGTTGGTGATCGTAGCATTGATGGTTCCCGCCATCTCGATTTCCGCGCAGGACGATGTTGAACTGCGCATCTTGTGGTACAACGATGGCAACGAAGGCGACGTATTACGCGACCTGCTGGACGACTTTGAAGCCGAGTACCCCAACCTCTCAGTCGAGATCGACGTGGTGGGCTATGCCGATCTGCACAACATCCTGCAAACGCAGGTTGAAGCGGGCGGCAACGAAGCCCCTGACATCGCGCGTGTGACAGATACAGCGCGCTTCCGCGATTTCTATCTGGACATGACCCCGTACCTGGCTGATCCGGGCTACTGGACCGCCAACTTTGCCGAGCCAGTGCTGAACTCGTTCCGCAAGGGCGCGGACGACGCAGGTATCTACGGCTTCCCCACACAGTTCACCGTCACCGGCCCGTACATCAACCGCACCCTGTTCGAACAGGCGGGCGTGGACGTGCCGAGCGATGTGCTGGATGAACCGACCTGGGCCGATTGGGAAGCGGCGGCGGTTGAAGTTGCCGACGTGACCGGTGTGCCTTACGCCATCGCGATTGACCGTTCCGGTCACCGTGTGTGGGGTCCGGCGCTCAGCATCGGCGCGACCTTCCTGAACGAGGATGGGTCGTTCACGGTGGACAGCCCCGGTTTCCGCGCCACCTGCGAAATGATCATCGGCTGGCACGATCAGGATATCACCCCGCTCGGCGTGTGGATCGAGAGCGGCGGCGAGTATGCGTCGGCCCGGCCCGAATTCGTAGCCGGTCAGTTGGTGATGTACATGAGCGGTAGCTGGCAGATCGCCGGTTTTGCCAACGACATTGGCGAAACCTTCGACTGGGACGTGGTTCCGAATCCGTTCGGTGACGGCGGCAGCACGGGTATCCCCGGCGGCGCGGTGATGGCGGGTCTTGAGACCACCGAGCATCCCGAAGAAGTCGCAATGGTGATGGACTATCTCGCCAGTGTAGACGTGCTGACCGAGTTCACCGCCAAGACGCTGTTCATCCCCGGCCACATTGGGATTGCTGGCGCTGGCGTGGAATACGTGACCGACGATCCGAACGTCCTCCAGGCGCTGAATATGTTCCTGGCGGAAGTACCGAAGCTGGCGGACGAAGCCTACGGCCTGCAATACAGCCCGATTGGCTTCCCGTTGAACGTCAACATCCGCGACCGTCTGAGCCAGGTTATCGTGGGCGAAATGACGCTCGACGAGGCCATCGAGAAGATTCAGGAAGCGGTGGACGAGGCTTACGCCGAAGTCTACGGCGGCTAACCCTGTTCGTTCTCTAACGCATTCCCAGGTTGCCATTGATCATACCGCCGGCAACCTGGGAATTTTAATAGCCGGAGCCTGCGATGAGCATAATTAACAGTGTGATTCCCCGCCGCTATCGAACTGCTATCGGCCAGTGGGTGTACAAACCCGTTGAATGGTTGATGAACCTGCTGGACCTCATCCTGTTGCCAGTCCAGCGTGTGTTGGGCGTCAAACGGATGGCGTACTTTTTTGTCGCGCCCAACTTGATTGTGTTCGGCATTTTCATTTTGCTACCTATGATGCTGAATTTTTATTACGGTTTCACGTCCGGGCAATCGATTCTGTTAGAAAATCGTGATTATGTCGGCACAGAGAACATCGAAACGCTCCTCACCTGTGACGACTACGGCAATCCCAACACCTGTGATGAAGATTATTTTTGGCGCGGCGTGCGCAACACGTTTACTTATGTCATCGCCCAGGTAGTATCGATGGTGGCGTTGGCATTGCTCACGGCGATCACGCTGAACCGGAACATCGTCTTGCGCGGCTTTTTCCGAAGCGTGTTTTTCTATCCCGTGCTGCTCTCTCCGGTGGTGGTGGCGCTGATCTGGAAATGGTTTTTGCGATATGACAGCGGCCTGTTGAACGCCATTTTAGAAGACCTGGGTTATGGCCGGGTGAGCTTCCTCGGCACTTCTAGCGGCGCGCGTTTTTGGGTGATCGTGGTGAGCGATTGGGCGCAGATGGGTTTCTACACCCTGATTTTGCTGGCCGGGTTGCAGTCGATTCCTGCTTCGCTGTATGAAGCGGCTGAGATTGACGGCGCTAATCCAGTTCAACGGTTCACGCGCGTGACAATGCCCTTGTTGGCCCCCACCATGACAGTCGTCCTCGTGCTGGCGTTTATTCGGGCGGTGCAGGTCTTCGATCAGGTATTTGTGTTGACCGGCGGCGGACCGGGAACCGCCACCCTGTTTATCGTGCAGTACATCTATCGTCAGGCCTTTGTCGAAAGTCCGACGCAATATGGCATGGCAGCGGCGGCATCTTTGATGCTAGCGATAGTGTTGTTAGTGCTGACCTTGGGCCAACTCTTTTTCGCCCGGCGCAGCGAAGCGACTTAACGCGAGGACCCAGCTATGAGCAACAATACAAACGACGACAAAGGAATTTTCGGTTTTCGCGGCGTGGGGACGTTTTTGGCGCAACGCAAAGGACGCGGACGGTTTGACATCACCGATGTGCTGACATACCTTTTTTTGATCGCGGGCGTGATCGTGATGTTCGGTCCCGTGTTGTGGCTGATCATGTCCTCCTTCAAAGACGAGTCGTTATTGTTCGAGCCGCGACCGACCTTTTTGCCCTACCGCCAAGCCAGAACGCATGTCGAAGGGCATGACGGCCCTCTGATGCTGTACGATGTGACGTTCAACCATGTGTTCATTGAAGATGCGACGGTCACCATCGCGGATTTGCGCGCGAGCAACGGCGTCGCACACGGCATCGATCAGGTGTTGCTCACGCCCGATGTGCAGAGCGCCCTCGCCGCGTTGGATACCAGTGGAGTGGATGTTGCCGCGCTGCCCACCCCGGCTGATCCGATCCCGTTGGAGGACGATCAGGGCACGGTGTGGCAGTTTGCGCAGGCCGAAACAGACCTGTCCGTGACGGTGCAGTTGCTTGAATACGCCGGGGTGAGCGCTCTGCTCAACGGTGAGGAAGACCGCACGTTATTGGCTCCCACCAACGCGGCGTTTGAGGCGTTCATGGCACAATACGGCGCGGAGACGTTGGCGGCGCTATTGCTGCCGGAACATGAGGCGTTGCTGCGACAGGTGTTGCTAACGCATGTGCTGGACGGCAAGCTGCGCGTCGTGCATCTGTACCGCGCGCTCGATCAACCGCTGCCCACGCTGGCGTCTGATTTGACACTCATGTTAGTACCGGGTGAGACGCTGCAATTGGCGCAGATCGGCAGTCCCACCGGAGCGCAGTACACCATGATCGACCCCGATAACGTCGCGGCGGGAGAAATGGCAATCTTCAAGTACAGCACCCCGCTTGGCCCCAGCACCGAACTAAAGCCGGTGCGTGAGGTGTACTTCAACTTCGAGAACTACACGGGCGCGATGGATGCGTTCGACTTCTGGATTTACTTAAAGAACAGCGTCATCGTCACCCTCGCCGCGACTGTTATCACCCTGATCATCAACAGCATGGCGGCATTTGCGCTCAGCAAGTATAAGTTCGCCGGGCGTGACATCGTGTTCCTGATCATCATCAGCACGTTGATGGTTCCCGTCTCCGTGATCATGATCCCGGCGTTTCTGGTCATTTCCAAAGTAGGCTGGGTCAACAGCCTGTGGGGGCTGATCATCCCCGGCGCGGCGACACCGACAGGCGTGTTCTTACTGCGGCAGTACATGCTCACGATCCCGGACGAACTGCTGGACTCCGCGCGGATTGACGGCGCGAGCGAGTGGCGCATCTACTGGCAGATCATCCTGCCGCTGGCGCGTCCGGCGCTTGCCGTGCTGACGATCTTCTCGATCATGTGGCGCTGGAACGATTTCCTGTGGCCGCTGATTGTGGTCAGCCGCAATGACCGCTTCACGCTGCAAGTGGGCCTGAACGCGTTCCAGGGCGGCCTGGATGTGCAATGGCATTACATTCTGGCGATGACCGTGCTCACGCTGCTGCCGATCACGTTGGTGTTTGCGTTTTTGCAGCGATTCATCACCAGCGGCATCGCGACCACCGGCATGAAGGGTTAACCGCTACCCGCAGGCGCACGTTCGACAATCACAACAGCAAACACAAGAGTCA
>CBEVZO010000070.1:0-9744 GCA_965554365.1 uncultured Anaerolineae bacterium | reverse complement strand
CGGATCGTGTTGTTGCTGGACGCTTCCGCGAGTATGCAGGCGACGGACGTGGAGCCACATCGTTTCGCTGCCGCGCGTGAGGTGGCGCTCGATCTGGTGGGCACATTGGGCGCGGATGACACCATGACGGTGATTCGTGTGGCGGAAGTGCCGGAAGTGTTGGCGGCGGCATCGCGCGATAAACATGTGCTGCGCAACGCGATCCGGGAGGCCGAAGCGAGTGACGCGTCCGGCGATTGGACAGCCGCCATGACACTCGCCGCAGCGGGCGCGGTCGGGGTGGACGAGTTGAAGGTGGTCATTATCACCGATGGTGGGCTACCTGCGAATTTGCCGCCCGTGCCGGGGGACGTGCGCTTTGTGTCGGTCGGCGAGGACACGAACAATCTCGCAATCTCCGCACTGGCGACGGCGGTCCTGCCCGGCCAGCCGCCTCAGTTGTTTGCGCGCATCAGCAATTATGGCGCTGACGAAGCCGAGGTGATCATGGACCTGCGGCTGGATGGCGCTGACACGCTGTACACGGCGCGGCGCTACACGATTCCCGCACGCGGCTATGTGGACATCTTCGACATCGATCTGCCGGAAGACTTCGAAAGCGTCACCGCACAGTTGACGCTGCCGACCAATGCCCCATCACCTGACTACCTTACCATTGATAACCGTGCATATACGATTCGTGATCGTTCCGGCGCGGGACGTGTGCTGCTGATCAGCGCGGATAATTTGTTTCTGGAGCAGATATTCCGCAGCTTACGCGGCGTGCAGTTGTCTCGCACGGAGAACTCCGTCAATTTGCCTGATGATTACGATCTGTACGTGTTTGACGGTGTACTGCCGGACGAGTTGCCGGACGGCGATGTGATGTTCGTCAATCCTCCTACTGGCACCGATTTCTTCACGCTGGGTGAGAAGCTAAGGCCTACGTCGCTGTTAACGGTGCATCCCGACGACCCGCGTGCGCGCAATTTGAGCGTGTTCATGGAGACGGTTAATCTGGCGGAATTTTACGCCGTCAGTAATGTGGATTGGGGTACGGCGCTGGTTGAGGTAGACGGTTATCCGTTGGTGTTGGTGGGTGAGGTTGGTGATCGCCAGATTGCGCTGCTGCCATTTGACGCGCGGTATCCCAACACGGATATGGTGCTACAACCCGCATGGCCGATTCTGATTGCTGAACTCACCGGCTGGTTCTCGCCGCCGCGTATTACAGATGTCAGCGGCGTGCTACCGCCCGGTGCGCCGGTCGTGGTACGTTTTATCGAGAACGCGGATCAGGCGGTGATCACGCGGCCCGATGATCGACAAGTGACGTTGAACGCAGACGTCACTGAAGTCGTGTTTGCGGATACGTTGCGCCCCGGCCTATATCGTGTGGATTTACAGCGCGATGGCGATACATTCAAGACCGAACGGTTTGCCGTGAATCTGTTTGATCCGTTGGAGAGCGATATCGAGCCGGGATCGAGTGTGGTGATCGGTACGACGACTATCTCGCGGGATGCACGTCAGGAATCCGGGCGGCGCGAGTTCTGGACCTGGGTTGTGGGGATCGGGCTGGTGCTGTTGATTATCGAATGGTTGGTCTACCATCGCTCGCTGCGACGTATTCCACGCGTGACGCTGGCAGGGCTGTGGGGTAATGGGGGATCACAATCCCGATGGTGGCGGAGTATTTTCAAACGTGCGCGTGGTGGTCGCCCCAAGGCGAAGCGCGCGCGTTGATCTGTAAGCAGTTGAGGCCAAACGTATGAGCTTTACAAACCCGAACGCGCTGTTATTGCTATTGCTGCTGCTAGTGTTTGCGGCAGTGGGATGGCCGCGTCTGTCCTATCGTCGTCGTCGTGACGGAGCCAGCCTGATCATCCGCCTGTTGTTGGTGACACTGATCGTGCTGGGCTTAGCGGGCATCCAGATTCAGCGGTCAGCGAATAAGCTGGCGGTGGTGTTTCTGCTGGATGGTTCCGACAGCGTACCGCCAGACATGCAAAGCGCGGCGGTCGATTATGTGCGTGACGCGGCGGAAGCGATGGGGGAAGCAGATCAGGCCGCCGTTGTGGTCTTTGGTGCGGATGCGCTGGTCGAGATTCCCATGACGGAGCAATTGGAACTGGTGCAGATTGGTTCCGATCCCATCCGGCTCAACACGGATTTAGCCGAAGCGATGCGCGTGGGATTGGCGTTGTTCCCGGCGGACACGGCGAAACGTATGGTCATCGTGAGCGATGGCAAGCAGACGGTGGGCGATGCGGAAGAAGTGGCGCGTCTGGCGGCGGCGACTAACGTGCAGATCGAATATGTGGCGCTGGCGACCGAGGAACCAGAGTTGCAAGTTGCCGGGCCGGAGATGATGATTGTTGGCGTGGATGTGCCGACGACGGTCAACGAAGGTGAGCGTTTCAACCTCACGGTAACGCTGTCGAGCAATGTCACGGGCGGTTCGGCGGAACTGCGCGTTGTTTCCGGTGGGCGCAATATTCATCGCCGCGAAGTCGCGCTGCCGCAGGGCACAACGCATGAAGTGTTCGAGATCGCGGCTCCGGCGTCCGGGTTCGCGGATTTCCATGTGGTGCTTGAACCACGCAGCGCGGATACGTTCTACCAAAATAACCAGCTTTCTGCGTTCACTGAGGTTACAGGGCCACCGCGTGTACTGCTCGTCACCTCCGCACCGGAAGAAATTCAATCGTTGCAGGAGGTGCTGATCGAAGCGGGAGTCGAGGTGGATGTGCAGGGGCCGCGCGAATTGCCCATTGGGTTAGCGCCGCTCAGCAGCTATGACAGCATTGTGTTGGCGAATGTCTCTGCTACCGAGTTGACGCTCGACCGTATGCAACACCTGCAAGCCTATGTGCGTGATCTCGGCGGCGGGCTGGTGGTGATTGGCGGCCCGGAGAGCTATGGGGTCGGCGGGTATTTCGATACGCCAATGGAAGAGACGCTGCCGGTCGAGATGCGTATCAAAGACAAGGACCGTGTACCGCAGCTCACGATGCTGTTTGTAATCGACCGTTCCGGCAGTATGGAGATCGCCAGTTCGGGTCGCGTATCTAACCTGGAACTGGCGAAAGAGGCGGTAGCGCGGTCGTTTGACCTGCTCAATGACACCGACCGCACGGGTGTGCTGTCGTTTGACATCAGTGCCTATTATGTGGTCGAGATTCAGGAAGTTGGCGACGAATTCAACCGCGCGCGCATCCGTGATCTGGTGGGATCGCTGCGACCGGGTGGCGGCACGAATATCCGCCAGGGGATTCGCTCGGCAGATCAGGTACTCAGCGACGACCCCTCCGACCTCAAACACATTATCTTGTTGACGGATGGCGGCGCGGACCCCAGCGGCATTGTGCCCGCTGTAGCGCGTATGAATCAGAACTATGGGATCACAACGTCGGTAGTGGCGGTAGGTGAGAGTTATCAGCAGTGGTTGGAGGATGTCGCCGAGGCCGGGCAGGGGCAGTTCCATCTGGTGTTGGATGTATCGACCATCCCGGCGATTTTCACCGCTGAAACGCTGCTCGCCACGCGGTCCTACATTTTCGAGGAGCCGTTTACCCCCGTGATCACGGCTAATCACCCGATGGTCTCTGGCTTCGATAGTGTGCCGTCACTGGATGGCTATATCGCTACTAGCGGCAAAGAAACCGCGACGGTTGTGCTGCGCGGCCCGGAGGAAGACCCGATCCTTGCGTCGTGGCAGTACGGGTTAGGGCGTGCGGTGGCGTTTATGTCGGATGCGTCATCACGCTGGGCGTCGAACTGGATCGGGTGGGGCGGCTACGCTGATTTCTGGAATCAGGTTGTGCGCTGGACCATTACGGAAAGCACAACCAGCAACATTGAGGCGCGTGTCATCGAGCGTGGTGAACGGGCGGTCGTGATTGTCGATGTGCGCGACATGCAGGGGAGTTTTCTCAATGGCCTGCAAATGGACGCGGCGGTTGCCAGCAGCAATCTTGAACGAACGACACTGCGACTGCAACAGACTGCACCAGGGCGCTATGAGGCGAGTTTCACGCCGACTGATGAGGGAGCGTATTTCATCACCGTTGCGGGCAGCACACCGCCGGACGCCGACTTGTTGACACCGCAAACGGTGATCCAGACCACCGGGTGGGTGCTGAGCTATTCCGCTGAATATCGCGTGGAAACGACGGTTGCCGGACGTGACGCGCCGTTGACTTTACTGCATCGCATCGCGAGTATTACCGGCGGTGGATCGCTGAAGCAATCTCCTGAAGCTGTGTTTTTGCACAATCTGGACCAGGAACAGGCGGCACAACCACTCTGGCCCTATTTCTTGCTGGTGGCGCTGCTGTTGTTCCCGCTGGATGTCGCGGTGCGGCGGCTGGTGATCACACAGAGTGATCTGGAAAAAGTGCGCGCGTTGTTCACGCGGCGTACGGATGTGGTGGAGGAACGTTCGGAGCGATTGGGGCGCTTGATGGATGCGAAGGGGCGTGCGCGAGCGTTTCGGACTGGTGATGAGGCTGATGATCCACCGGAGGATGCGCCACCCGCAACATCACGCCCACGCAGACCGCGATCTGTGCCATCGACGCGTGCGTCTGCGCCACGCCAACGGTCGCTCGAACATTCTGTGCCCAAAGAAAAACCTGTACAGCAGAGTGGTTCGCTGGCGTCCAAGCTGCTCGAACGCCGCCGTGCCGAGCAGGAGGAACGCGACGATTCGTAGCTTCCGTAGATCAGTGATCATGAGGGTTGTTGTGCTTAGGGCTGCTGTCCGGCTGTGTGCTATGACAGCAGCGTTTGTTATGTTGGCGGGCTGTAATGCGGTACGCGTATCGCACACCGTGACCGTAGTGCCACAGGGCAGCACGGTCACGTATGACGTCTGGCGCACGGTCGCCGCCGGGATCGAACGCCGCGATCTGGATGTATCGCATGTCAATGACCGCGCGATGCACGTCGTGCGGCTTGATCCGAGTCAGGTCATATTCCGTGTGCATTATCGCCCTGGTGCGCCGCTGACGTTGGCGGGCTGGGTGGATGCGTTGCCGACCGCCGCCGTGATCGTCAACGCGGCGTTTTTTGACGCTGCCGATCATGTGGTCGGCTTGTTGGTCAGCGATGGGCAGGCCTACGGTACATCATTTGTCGATTACGGCGGTATGTTTCAGGTTGATGCGGCGGGCGTGCGCGTGCGTTCGCTGGTCCATGAACCATATCAGGGTGAGGCATTGATGCAGGCGGTGCAGGCATTCCCGATGCTGATCGAGGTGGGCGGTGTGCTGGCACGGCAGGCTGATGGCTTTGAACGTCCTTCGTTCCGCACCTGGATCGGGCAGGATCGCGCCGGACAGATTATTGTAGGCGTCACGCACCAAATGATATCGTTGGCTGATCTGCAAATATGGCTGCTCAGCAACGATCTGAACCTGCATATCGCGTTTGCATTGGATGGGGGGCGTTCGACGGGGTTGCTGATCAACGTGCCCGGTCGTGATGAGGCGTATCCCGCGTTTGATCGGTTGCCGTCGGTAATGGCGGTTTATTCCCGATGAATTGTGCTGCGTTGTGCGGTATGATTGTGCTCGTTTGCGTGATGCGTTTCGCACCAGAACGGATACCAACTCATGCCGTCAAAGCCAATCATAACTTGTATCCTCACACCGGAGGGGGTGCTTTCTACGCCGTATCAGGCGGTGTCATTGCCTGATGCGGTTGCACACGAGCCGCAGGGTGTATATACCGTAGCGCGCACATTTTTTAAGGATCGGGCGCTGCTATTTGACGCACACCTGGATCGCCTCGAAGAATCGGCGCGATTGGTGTCGATTCCCCTCAAACTGAACCGGCCTCGGCTGCGGGCGGCGCTGCGTGAGCTGTTACATCAGGCGGATTACCCCGACACGAAATTCAGAATCACCGTGCCACGCGCGCAACCTGATCATCTTTATCTCGCGCTTGAGCCGTTCGTGCCTGTGCCGGATGCTGTCATGCAGGGCGGCGCACATGTAATCACTGTGCCGTTGGTGCGCGAAAACCCGGATGCAAAAACGACCCGTTGGATGACGACGCGCCGCGAGACACAGGAGAATCTGCCACCGGGCGTGTATGAGGGCCTTATGGTGCGCGCGGACGGTATCGTGTTGGAGGGCTTGTCGAGCAATATTTTCGGCGTGTTGAACGGTGTTTTGCGCACAGCGGGCGAACACGTATTGGCGGGCATCACACGCCGCGCGGTGTTCGAGTTTGCCCCGGCGGTGTTGCCGGTCGATCTCACGCCGTTGCATACGCGCGATCTGGGGCGGCTTTCTGAAGCAATGCTGACCAGCAGCGGGCGGGGGATTGTGCCGATCACGCAGATCGATGGCGTACCGGTGGGCACAGGGCAGAGTGGGCCGGTCGTACGTGAGTTGCAGACCCGTTATGTGGCCTGGACTGAGATACACAGCGAGCCAATTTAGCCCGTGTTGTGCTGCCCAACAATGCCGGGGGCTTATGGGGCGGCGGGATCATCGTCTTGTATCTGGCGGAGTGTGGTGTGTTCGTGTTGCCAGATGGTATTTTCTGTGAGGCGTTGGCGTAAGGCGCGCAAACGCGGATAGCCGTCAGCATAATCGGCAGCCCATTCCTGGGCAAACGCGCCGCTGCGAATGCTATCCAGAATTGATTCCATTTGGCGACGCAGCTTGACTTCTTTGAACCGGTCGGTGCGGGAGAGTGTCCCGTATTGTGCGGTGCGGTTGTGCTGATCCAGACTGGCGATCATGCCTTCCTCAGCCCATTGAGAGATGATATAGCCCAGTTCGCCGGAAAGATACTGGCTGAGCATGACGGCTTCGGGCGGGAACCCTTCCTGATACAATACTTCAAGCGCGGTTTGTAGGGCGCTGTGCAGTGCGGGGAGCAGGGCTTGTTGGTGAAACAGGTCGAGCGCGGTTTCTTGCTGAAAGGTGATTTCCAGTGCGCCGCGTCGCAGTGCGCCAATGGCTTTGGCGACGGCCAGCACGCGCGTCCAGGCTTCACCAGAGGCATCTTGTTCCACCGCTACGAAGCTGGGAAAGCCGCTCCCAATCACATAGCTCTCGCGCACGCGTTTCCCGATGGCCTGCGGCGCAATCATTACTACATCCACAAAGGCGGGGGGTTCGACAAATCCAAACGTAATGTTGTACCCGGAGGCCAACACCAGCACATTCCCTGGCTGTAAACCAGGGCTGATCTGCTGCACGTACAACTGGGCGAGAATCTCATCGGGCAGCAGCACTAGCAACACATCGGCACGCGCGACAGCAGTGACTATGGAGGCAACTTCAAAGCCGTCGCGGTAGGCTTGTTCGGCATAAGCATCTTGCTGGCTGCCGATCAACACAGGGAAGGCACTGTCACGTAAATTGAGCGCCATTGAGCGTCCCATGTTACCATAGCCTAACACGGCGATGGTTTTGTCCATCAGTAAGCCTAGATCAGCGTCGGAGTCGTGATACATTACAGCCATGATGTCAGCCCTTCGGTACGTGTGATGAGTGCATAGGGGCATTCTACTCGCAAGTGCGCGGGGATGCTATAGCGTTCTCTGAAAGCGTGTGCCATGTCTGCCGCAACTCTCGTAGCGTGGCTGCGTATATCATTGATAGTAGGGGCAACCAAAGAGTTTGACCAGGTAGGGTGCAAACTGTGAATCAACCCAATGACGATGTCTTGTGGGTCCAGCATACGCTGGAGGGCGATCCACAGGCATTTGGAGAACTCGTACAACGGTACGAGCGTGATGTATTTAACCTTGCGTATCGCATGTTGAACGAACGCCGGGAGGCCGAAGACGCCGCCCAGGAAGCGTTCTTGCGTGCCTACTCGAATTTAGATCGCTATGATCAACGCCGGTCATTTAAAACCTGGCTGTTATCAATTACATCTAATCATTGTATTGATCGTCTGCGCCGGCGGCGCTTGACTTGGCTTTCGTTAGAGGAGCCGCTGCCGCCTCATCCGGCACTGACTAGTGATGTGCCCGGACCAGAACAGGCGACACTGGATCATGAGCGGCAAGTGTTGGTGCAGCAATTGCTTGACGAGCTTAGCCCAGATTATCGTTTGGCGGTGGTGCTGCGCTATTGGTACGATTTGTCTTATGCTGAGATTGCCGAGATGCTTGAGACGACAGAAAGCGCGATCAAGAGCCGGTTGTTCCGGGCGCGACAAGCACTAGCTAACCAGCTTGAAGCACACCCGATACCGGCCCTTGATCCGACGGTGGAAGGTTCCTGATGCACGAGGATTATTCGGTCCAACAGAGAATGAACAGCGCCCTCGACCAAGAGTTGTCCGAGGAAGAACTGGCTGCATTGGCGGCGCAGTTGGAAGACGAACCAGAAGCGGCGGAGCAGTTTGACGCGCTGCGTAAGACGGACACGTTCCTGCGCGAAACACCGCAGGTGGCGTCGCCGCCCCATTTGGCCCGGCGCGTGATGGATGCGTTAGCTGCGCTGCCGTTACCCGGTCTTGCGAAACGCGAACTGGGCGTAGGGTTGGCGTTAGGGTTGGCTGCGGCGGCGTTCCTGGCGATTCCGGTGCTGGCGATGCTGTTATTCTTGATCGTGAGTCTGCTCACCGATCCCACGACTCTGACGACGCTGTTGCAAGCGGGTATCGACATTCTCTCGTTCAGCGTGGGACTGGTGGCAGATGTTGCCGACCGGCTGCGCGAGTTGGTGCGTGAGACGCCGGTGCTGGCAGTGGGATTAGTCTTGGTGGTTCCACTGGCGGGCGTGTGGGGTTGGTTCATGTGGGTGCTGATGCGCGGGCGTACCGTCGCGACGCGGCGGCGTGGAGTGTAAGCTTACAAGATGATAAAACGGCGCGTGAAAAGCCACGCTTTCAACACAGAGGATGACCGGATGACGCATTCGACTACATCGCGTGTATGGCGCTGGCTAGTCCCGCTAGGTGTGCTGATGCTGCTCAGTCTTTCCACTCTGGCGTGTGGGGTTGGGCTGGGCGGGTCCGACGAACTGCGTCTGGATCGCACCTATCGCCTCAAGAGTGGTGATCAGCGCACGGGCGATCAGGTAGTGATGGCCTATGATGCGGATTTAGAGGCGCACAGTGTCGTGATCGGCAATGTGACCGTGACCGCGAATCGCGTTGATCTGGATGCTGAGGTTGATGGCGATGTAGTGGTAGTCGCCAACACGCTCGATATCGGCGCGTCGGCGCATGTTACCGGGGATGTGGTGGCGTGTGTGCATACAATCAAGTATGACGGAGATGCACGCATCGAGGGTGAACTGCGCCGCGAATGCGCGGATGACGACAGTGTGAGCGTCACCGAAATTGTTGATTCTGGATGGGACATCTGGCGTGGTAGCGTGTTTTTCCGCTTGAGTACCGTGTTGATGGGGATGCTGCTCTTTGGCGCGCTGGCGGCACTCGGTACAGTATTGATCCCGCGCCGGTTGGTGCGTATGTCCGAATCTGTGCAGCAGGCTCCGCTTACGGCGGGTGGTATGGGCTTGCTGACGCTGGTTGTGGCGGTGGGACTGACTCTGATTTATGGTTTATCGTTGCGACTGGTTGTACCCTTGGTGCTGCTGCCGGTGGTGATCCTGGCCTGGGTTGTGTTGATCGTGCTGAGCCTGATAGGCTGGGTGGCGCTGGCTGCTCCGTTTGGCGTGTTCTTTTTCCGGCTGGTGCGCGTAGACACGCTGCCGCGCATGATCACAGCCGCCGTGGGCGGGATGGTGCTGGCGCTGCTGCTGCGTGGGTGGAGCGGTTTCT
>CBEVZO010000069.1:0-9811 GCA_965554365.1 uncultured Anaerolineae bacterium | reverse complement strand
GGAAACCGATTGTCCGTCCAGACAGGAAATTCCCCTCAGGTGCGTAACGTCAGTTCAGTAATCTGCCGTTTTTTTGCGTATTTTTCTTACATCAGACAAATTCCTCGTGTGTTACCGGTCGAAAAATCAAAAATATCTAAAATGTGCCGCCCCAACGCGCACCATACACCACGCGCCCGCGTTTGATCACTGTGCGGACCAAATTCGCGCCAAAACGATAGCTCAAATGCTCATAGCACGGCGCGTCCCAGATCACGATGTCGGCTTGTTTGCCCACTTCCAGGCTGCCCACGCGATCCCCCCGACTAATCGCATACGCCGCGTTGATCGTACTGGCAGCAAGCGCCTGAGCCGGAGTCAGTCTAAGATACCGCGTTGCCAGCGCCATGACAAACTGCATACTTTCGTTCCACCCTGTGCCGGGGTTGCAATCCGTCGCGATTGCCAGCGCCGCGCCTGCCGCCAGAAAATCACGCGCCGGTGTGTACTTGTGATGTCCGAGGCCAAATGGCGTTGGTGGCAGCGACACGGCAATCGTATCTGACGCGGCCAAAGCTGCGATATCGGCTTCCGTCGTGGCAACGACATGATCCGCTGATACCGCGCCGAGTTCCGCCGCCAGGGTGGTCCCGCCGAGCGCCTCAAACTCATCGACATGCACCTTTAACGCCATGCCGTAGGCTTTCGCCGCTTCGAGGATGCGCCGCGTCTGTGCCAGATCAAACGCGCCGACCTCGCAAAACACATCGCAGAACAGCACACCGGGCCAGTGATCATCCCGCCAGGTCGCGACAGCAGGCAACATCTCATCAATCACCAATGTCACATAGCCATCCGCATCGTCCACAAACTCCGGGGGGATGGCGTGCGCGCCCAAAAACGTCGGGACGAGTTCGACCGGATGCTCCATATCCAACAGCGCAATCGCATTGAGCATTGCGATCTCTGTCGCGGTATCAAGGCCGTACCCCGTCTTGACTTCGACCGTTGTCGCGCCATGTGCCAACATGGTATTCAGACGCGCTTTAGACTGCTCAATCAGTGTGTCCACATCCGCCGCGCGTGTGTCACGCATGGTACGATTAATGCCCCCGCCCGCCGCCATGATCTCCTGGTACGTCGCCCCGGCGATACGCTGCTCAAACTCGCCCGCACGGTTGCCAGCCCAGATCAAATGCGTGTGCGGATCAACCAGTCCCGGCGTCACCAAGCTACCGCCCGCATCCACAAGCGTCGCGGCGGTGTACTGATCGCGTAATGCCGCGTCATCGCCTACCGCCACGAGGCTGCCGTCCCGCACGGCCAGCGCCGCATTCTCCCGGAGTCCTAAATCGCCCAATGCCGATCCGCGCTGTGGGCCACTGTCGTGCGCAGGAATAGTACAAAGTTGCCCAATATTGTGTACAAGTAAATCTACATGGTTGCTCATCAAAAACTCGCTTAGTCTAGCTCAATCTATAGGTATAATACGCTCATTATAGCCGATTTGACGATTGAAGGACGCTGCGACGATGCGCATTGACATTCTGACACTGTTCCCTGCGATGTTTGAAGGCCCCATGACCGAGAGCATCCTCAAACGCGCGCAGGAGAAAAACCTGCTCGCCGTGCATACCCACGACATCCGTGATTACACCACAGACAAACACCGCACTGTCGATGACAAACCTTTTGGTGGCGGCGGCGGAATGGTCATGCGTGTCGATCCGCTGGTCGCGGCAGTGGAAGGCGTGCGCGGTGACAACCCCGTTGTGCCCGTGATTCTGCTTACGCCGCAGGGCCGGGTATTCAACCAGCGTGTCGCGGGCGAACTCGTGGAGCATAACCGGCTGATGCTGGTATGTGGGCGGTACGAGGGTGTCGATGAACGCGTGCGCCAACTGGTGATCACGGACGAGATCAGCATTGGGGATTTCGTGATTACGGGCGGTGAGTTGGGCGCGATGATCATCGTAGACGCTGTCGCGCGGCTGATTCCCGGCGTGCTAGGGGCGCGATGGGGCGCGGAAGAAGATTCGCATGCGATGGGCTTGTTAGAATATCCGCACTACACCCGTCCGCCGGAGTTTCGCGGGCTGGCTGTGCCGGACGTGCTGACTGGCGGCGATCATGGCGCGGTGGATGGTTGGCGGCGGCGTGAAGCGATCCGGCGCACATGGCAACGCCGCCCCGACCTACTATGCACCGCCGATCTGACCAAGGCTGAACGCTGGTTCCTCGCTGAGCTAGCCGAATCCGACGCGCCCATGCCGGATTAGAACGCTAATGATCAGGCGGAACCCAACGTAAGCCGGGGCGCACCGCCGGGTAGTTTTCCGGTCACACTTTGAGCTTATATAGCACCACATCACTCGCGAAAAAGTTGCCCGTGTTGATCAACGCGAGACGCTGCGCGGTATCTGCCTGGAGTTCTTCAACCAACTGCGGCCCGGCTAAGTACCCGATATTCGCCAGATCGAACGGCACGATTTCAAATAACATCAGCGCCAATTCGCGGAAAACGTGATCTAGCGGCGAAATATGCAACTGTGTCGGCGCAGCCTCATCGCTCGTGCTGAGGCCGTCGAACATACCGACTGGAACCTGCACCGTCACACACTCGAACAACGAACGCGTCGCCAACACACTGCATCCCGCGTCCAACCCGGACACCTGCAACACGCCATACTGTGCCTGCGCCGCTGTTGGCTCCGGCACTTCGACCGCAACGGGAACAGGCAACGGCTCGCCGGGAATATAGCGCGCCGCAACGGGACCACTCAGCGCCTCATGCGCCCACAACGCCTCGACCAGACGCGTCCACTGCCGATCACGCAGCATTCCAAAACTCAGGTTTAACTCGTATTCGCCGCCGGACCAGAATGCTTCCGGCCTCGTGTGTTGTGCAAGCGCAAGGTGTTGTGTCATGGCGCATAGCCCCCCAATCTGGAAATGAATACCCACCTCAAACCGTCAGACGTTGGTTTGCACGCAGTGTACAGGAAGTTGGTGCGCCACGCCAATCCCCACCACATCATAGAACCGCGTTAATGTGCCGACTGTGGCTTGACGTGCCCCGGTGTATCTTTTACAATCCTCTGCTGGACTGTAACCTGAGAATATGAGGCGATAGGCATGTTTGAAAGCCTGAGTGAGCGTCTACAAAATGTCTTTGAGCAGCTTGGGCGCAAGGGCAAGTTGACCGAGGACGATGTCAACCGCGCCATGCGCGAAGTCCGAATGGCGCTGCTCGAAGCGGATGTGAACCTCAAAGTAGCCAAAGACTTTATCAAGCGCGTCAAAGAACGTGCCATTGGCGCTGAGGTACAGAAAAGCCTCAAACCCTCGCAGCAGGTGATCAAAATCGTCAACGAGGAACTGGTCAAAACACTGGGCCAGCCTGGACGATTGAACCTCAGCGGGCCAACACCGCGTGTAATCATGCTCGTGGGGCTGCAAGGGTCCGGTAAGACGACCACTGCCGCCAAACTCGCCGTGATGCTGCGCCGCGATGGCAAACGCCCGTTCATGGTCGCTTGTGACACGTATCGTCCCGCAGCGGTGGACCAGTTGGTCACGCTGGCAAAGCAAATCGATGTAGCTTACTATGAAGAAGGCACATCGGCAGCACCGCCGGACATCGCAGTGCGTGGTTTACAGGCTGCGAAAGACGCCGACGCGTCGGTGGTCATTATCGACACCGCCGGGCGGTTACAGATCGACGACTCCATGATGGGTGAGTTGGAAGCGATCCGCGACCGGACACACCCCGCCGAAGTACTGCTCGTCGCCGACGCGATGACCGGTCAGGAAGCCGTGCGTATTGCCGAAGGCTTTAACGAGCGCGTGGGTTTGACCGGGCTGATCCTGACCAAAGTCGATGGTGACGCACGCGGTGGCGCGGCGATCTCGATGCGCGAAGTCACTGGCGTACCAATCAAGTACATGGGTACGGGCGAGAAAATCGATGGGTTGGAACTGTTCCACCCTGATCGTCTCACCGGGCGTATCCTGGGCATGGGTGACATGATGACGCTGATCGAGCGCGCCGAAGAAGCGTTCGATGAGAAGGAAGCCGAACAGCTCCAGCGCAAACTGATGAAAGACCAGTTCACGCTGGAAGACTTCCAAAAACAGTTGCAGCAGATCAAACGCATGGGGTCGATTGGGCAGGTGCTCGACATGCTGCCCGGCATGGGGCGTATGCGCCAACAGTTGGATATCGACAACGAAGAGGCGCAACAACAGCTTAGGAAGGTTGAAGCGATCATCAATTCGATGACGGTCAGGGAACGGCGCAACCCCAAGCTGATGAACGCCAGCCGCAAACGGCGCGTCGCCGCCGGAAGTGGCACTACCGTACAGGACATCAACGCGCTGCTCAAGCAATTCCGCGAGATGCGGCGCATGATGAAAATGATCAGGAAGGGGAATTTTCCCAAGATTCCTGGCATGTTCAATTAAAACCGGGGGAGCAATCCCCCCGCTGATGCGTGTGACCGGCAACCTTCCCTTGCCACCCCTCTACCCATACGCAGCAGCCCTAAAAACCGCAAGATGTGCGAACGAGACAAGGCCGTGTTGACATTTGTTATGCCTGAAATCAGGTCCATCACCGAGTAAAAATGTCAACACTACCAAGACAAAGGGATAGGTAGTCAACACATGGTCCGTATTCGCTTGCGCCGCGTAGGGCGCAAAAAACAACCGAGTTATCGTATCGTGGTGGCCGATCAGCGCAGCCCGCGTGATGGTCGCTATATCGAAATCATTGGCTTCTACAACCCGCGTACCGAGCCTGCAACCATGACGCTCAAAGAAGAACGCGCGTTGCACTGGCTGGGCGTTGGTGCGCAGCCGAGTGAAGCTGTCGAACGCATCCTCAAGAAGTTGGGGACAATGGATCGTTATGCGCGTCTGAGCCAGGGCGAAGACCTCGAAAAGCTGTTGGCGGAAGCGGCAGAAGCCGAAGCCGCTCGCGAGCCGGTCAGCCCGAAAACGATGCACCCCCCCAAGAGCAAAGCCGCGAAGGAAGCTGAAAAGATCGCGCGTATGAAAGCTGCCGGTCAGGAAGCTGAAGCCGCCGCGCTCGAAGCTGAAGAAGCTGCGGAAGAAGCTGTTGCCGATGAAGAAGCTGCGGAAGCTGCGGAAGCTGCGGAAGCTGCGGAAGAAGCCGAAGCTGGAGCGGCTGTCGAGGAAAAAACAGCGGAAGCTGTGGAAGAGGCTGAAGCTGAAGCGGCTGTTGAGGAAGAAACAGCGGAAGCCGCCGCCGAAGAAGAGGCAGCAGACGAAGCGTAACATGCTGCTCGTCTTGCAAAAATGCTGATATAGGAGTACGCGGTCAGCCGGCGCAGCAGTGTGCAGGGTGATGCGCGTTCTCCTCTTTTACTAGTGCTACCGGGTGTGGTTGCTTTATTCCCGGCCAGACGGAGCATAAAATGAAAGACCTTGTGGAATATATTGCCAAATCGCTGGTGGATGATCCCTCGCAGGTGCATGTCGAGGAAATTACGCGCGGATCGTCTACGATTTTAGAACTCGAAGTCGCCCAGGAAGACATGGGACGTGTGATTGGACGTAATGGACGCGTCGCGAATGCTATGCGCACGCTGGTCCGCGTGGTTGCCGCCAAACAGGGCACGCGCATCACACTAGACATTATCTGATCCGCCCTGACAGGCTGATCACAACCTTATGACATCTGACAACCCACCTCCATTCTTGGTTCTGGGACGCGTGCTGCGTCCGCACGGGATACGTGGTGAACTACGCATCCATGTAATGACCGCATACCCGGAACGGATCGTGGTAGGCAAAGTCGTCTTTGTCGGCCCCGATCCCGAAAACTCTCAAACCGCCCGCGAATACACCGTCACCCGCGCGCGCAAACACCAGAAATTCCTGATTCTACAATTTGAAACGATCCAGGATCGCGACGCCGCCGACATGCTGCGCCAGCAATATGTGATGCTCCCACCAGAGGACGCGGTCCCACTGGAAGAGGGCGAATATTTCCTGTACCAATTGATCGGCGTGGAAGTCTATACCGACGAAGACGAACACCTGGGCACAGTGACCGAGATGATCCAAACCGGCGCGAATGACGTATACGTTGTGCGCGGGCCGCGCGGCGAAGTCCTGCTGCCCGCCATCGACGAATGTGTGCTGGAACTCGACCTCGACGCCAACAAGATGACCGTACACTTGATGGACGGGCTGGTAGACGACTGAGCAGCCACCATTACGCTACGCTGCTAATCCATCCTGTACGGTTACACGCCAGGCTGACATGGCTTGACAGACCCTATCCTGCTTGCTACCATGCCAATATGCCATGTAGCGAGACACAAACCTTATGAGCGCACGCAAATACTGGTTAGGATTTAACGTCGTCAAAGGCATCGGGCCGATCCGGTTGCGCGCGCTGCGCGAGCATTTTGGCGATCTACAACATGCCTGGCACGCCGCACCTGCTGATCTCGCAGCGGCGGGGCTGGACCGACGCTCCTTGAACAGCCTGCTACAAGCGCGCAGCACGATTGATCTGGATCAGCTTGAGCGCCAACTGGATGAGATCGGCGCGGCGGCCCTGACGTTGGATGATCTCGACTATCCGGCGCTACTGCGCGAACTCCCTGATGCGCCCCCTGTACTCTACATCAAAGGCACATTGCTCGACGCGGATCAGTGGGCGGTCGCCCTGGTCGGCACACGCCGTGCCAGCGTCTACGGGCGTGAGATGACACACCAGATCGTCACTCCATTGGCACAAGCAGGCATCACCATTATTAGCGGTCTGGCACTGGGCATCGACGGCGCAGCGCATAAAGCGGCCCTTGATGCAGGAGGGCGCACCATTGCCGTCCTGGGCTGTGGGATTGATCGCGTATATCCACCAGAACACCGCAAGCTAGCTGAAGCGATCACGCAGCAGGGCGCACTCGTGACAGAGTTCCCGCCCGGCACACCGCCCGAAGCCCGCCATTTTCCGGTGCGCAACCGGATAATCAGCGGCTTGTCGCTAGGCGTGCTGGTCATTGAAGCACCCGCCAAAAGCGGCGCATTGCTGACCGCTGACTCCGCCGCTGACCAGGGGCGCGACGTGTTCGCTGTTCCGGGCAACGTGAATGCCAAGACCAGCGCCGGACCGAATCGCCTGATCCAGTCGGGAGCCAAGCTAGTCATCAGCGCCGAGGATGTGCTGGACGAACTAAATCTGACACGCGATACGGTAGCTGTGCGAACCCAGATCCGCGAGATTGTGCCGGATGATCCCACCGAGGCGCTGCTAGTCGAACACCTCAGCGACGAAGCGCTGCACATCGACGACCTGTGCAAGCGTACCGGCCTACCGATCACCACGCTGAGCAGCACGCTCTCCTTGATGGAACTGAAAGGCATGGTGCGCCGTTCGGAAGGCATGATCTACACGTTGGCGCGCAGCGGCGGCGAGTTGTATCGCCTGGATTGATTTGGGACTGTGTATGAACGCCGGGAGGACCGGCGTTTTGAACCTCTGTATACTGAGTGGAAAGGAATGCTGATGAAAAATCTGTACGCATTGATCATGGCAGGCGGCGGCGGCACACGTCTCTGGCCGTTAAGCCGCAAAACCCGCCCCAAGCAACTGCTTCCGCTGATTGAGGAACACAGCATGTTTCGCGCGTCGGTTGAGCGCCTGATCCCCATACTATCCGCCGAGCGTGTGTTCGTAGTCACGGGCGCGAGTCAGGTGGCACAGTTGCAGGCTGATGCACCAGAGATTCCCGCCGAAAACTTCATCGTGGAACCGTTCGGGCAAAACACCGGTCCGGCGGTTGGGCTGGCGACGACGCACATCCAGCAGCGCGATCCTGATGCCGTAATCGCGGTCGTAACCGCCGACCATCACATCGCTGACGAGGCAAAATTTCAGCGCGTCATCACGGCTGCCGCAGAACAAGCGCGCGAGGGCTTCATCGTGACACTGGGCATTTCGCCCTCCTTCCCCGCTACCGGCTACGGCTACATCCGGCGCGGTGAGGTACTGGCTCAGCAAGGCGAATTCCAGATTTATCACGCCGACGGCTTCACCGAAAAACCCGTACTGGAAACAGCCACCGAGTTCGTGCTATCCGGGCTATACAGTTGGAACAGCGGTATGTTCATCTTCCAGGCGGAACGTCTGGTGGCAGAATACGCGCGCCAACAGCCGGAAATGCACCGTCTCCTACAGGCGATTCGCGCCGCAATTGGCACAAACGACTATGCCGCCGCACTCGGTACACACTGGCCGCAGATGCCCCGGCTCTCCATCGACTACGCCGTGATGGAACAGGCGGAACGCATGGCCGTTATCCCGGTAGACATGGGGTGGAGCGATATTGGCAGTTGGGCCACGCTGTACGAGGTTCTCGACGGCGATAGTGCAGGCAACGTCACGCGCGGCACAAATGGCATACCACACATCCATATCGACACGCAAGACTCGCTAATCTTCAGTAAACGCATGGTCGCAACGATTGGGTTGAAGGATATCGTTATCGTGGACACAGACGATGTGCTGCTGATCTGCCACCGCGACCGTTCACAGGATGTCCGGCAGGTCGTGGAACAACTCAAACAATCTGGGGATGCTACGCATCTCTAAGGAAACATGATCATTTTAGCAGGCACAATTGAACTACATCTGCCCGGCGTGGCGTCATTGAAAGAAAAACGCGGCATCATCAAGTCGTTGATGAGCCGCGTTCGCAAAACGTTTAATGTCGCCATCGCCGAAGTCGAACTCAACGACGTGTGGCAGTCCGCCTCACTGGGGATTGCCATTGTCAGCACGGGCAGCACCCATGCCGAAGCCGTGTTGGACAACGTCCTCGGCTGGATTGAGCGCAACCGTCCCGATGTGGTGGTCCTGGATTACACACAAGAGATCATCCACATCAACACCGGGTAACACACTACGCAATACACACAATGGGCGCGTGACGCGGATCATCCGCTACGTGCCCATTACGATCCCATCGTCACTTCGATCTGGTCGAGTTCTCCCCGCAACTGCTTCGACTCTGTTGACTTCTCTCGCAGCGCACTTTGCTGCGCTTGATAGCGGTCGCTCAACACCGTAAGTTGGCTGAACACGGGCGACAAAATCTGCTGTCCGTATTGCACGAGGCGGCTGCGTTCGCGATCCGTCAGATCAACCATCGCTTGATGATAACTCTTTTGCAGCGTGTTGAGCCGTTCTTCCAACTCGCGAATCGCATCGCGCTTGATCTTGCGCCAGTACAGCATCGCCGCCGCGCCGCCACCAACCAACAGCGCCGGACCGATGATAAACGTCGCCAACATACTGCTCGCTGCTGCCGTGACTGCGCCTTTGGCCGCCACGCCCAATACCACCGCCAGAAGACCGCCCAGTGCTGCCGTGAACCCGGTCGAAAAACCGAGCAAGTTAGCGCGGAACGTGCTGCGCAGATTTTCTGCAAGGCTGTTGTCGGTGTAGGATTTCAGTTCGGTGTCGGCGATGGCGATGGCTTCCTGCAACGCGGCACGCTGTTCCGCGTAACCTGTCGCATCCACTGCGCCGACTTCTTGCTGCAACATGGTTTCAAGTTCGGTCAGGCGCGCGAGAATCCCGCGCCAGTAGCGGCGGCTGTTGTCCACCACCTGATTCACGTATTCCTCAGAGATCGTCGTGATGCGGTCGAGCGCGTTGCCCACGACCTGCTGCTCGAACTTCTGACGCATCTCGTCGCGATCCAGCGTCTTGGCTGCCCGCTGTACTGACAGATTCGTCTGCACAAACTGGTGTCCGCGCGCCTTGAGGTCCACAAACACGCGATCTAACTCC
>CBEVZO010000068.1:0-9998 GCA_965554365.1 uncultured Anaerolineae bacterium | reverse complement strand
TGGCAGATTGTTCGGCCAGTTGCAGATATGTTTCAGCCTGGAGATACAGCCCTGGGAGCAGGTCCGGGTCGATATACAGTGCTTGCCCAATGAAATCAAGGGCGGTAACTGGCTGTGTGCCTGCCAGTTCGATCTCCGCTGCCAGTAGCAGTAAATTTGTATCCTGAGGATGATCATCTAGCGCGCTGTGAACGGTCTGCCACGCTGTGGTAGTTTGCCCGGTTGCCAGTTCCACGCGGCCTTTGATGAGTACAGCGGGGATTAAATCCGGATTTGCGTCGAGTGCCTGCATGCTGAAACTGAGTGCCGCATCTGAATGTGGGTCTTCCAGATAGAATACTTCGGCTAACCCGGCCAGGATCACAGGTGAATCGAGGCAGTCTTCGGTGACACGTCTGTCTGGTTCATGGTTGCGTGCCCAGTCCAGCAGATTATAAGCCTCGTCCAGATCACCATTATAGGCATGACTCAGAGCTTCAAAGTACACCACATAGGGGAAACATGAGGGCATTTCAAGTTCGCGCTCATGGCTGAGCAGTTCAATGACCGTCTCGTAGTCGCCAATGGTGTAGTAGCCTATAGCTTCCATGACCTTATGTTCACTGTCAGTGTGGGGCGGCGGTGCGATTTCTGTTGCTGTCGCGACGCCGATGGGTCTGCCGGGTTCCAGCCCGCTTGGGATTGTTGTAGCCTCAAACGCCAGATTATTAGATGGGAAATTGGTCGGTGTGGGGCCACCCTGAGTCGGTGTGTATGTCGGCAGGGGGGTGGGGCTAGTAATCGCAGTCGCTACAAACGCCGCTTCATCCCCATCGCCGCCCAGCGAGCCAGCAACCTGCGAGATGATCAACACGATCAGCGCGACGACTGCCAGCCCTGTGACGGCTACACCTGCGTAGATCATGCGTTGCAGCCGTTTTTCGCCGCCCTCACCGTAACGTTGACGCTGCCGCCGTGCCCAGTTGATATTCAGGTGATCCTGTGGGGACGTGGTATAGCGCCGCAGAAATTCATCGGCAGTCTGTTGAATGCGTGTGTGCCGCGTATCATCTAGTGTGGGTACAGCAGACTGCGGTCCCTGTGGTTGTGGCGTTGTTTCTGGCTCGATGCCCAACGCACGCAGCCCTTTGAGTGCGAATTCATTCTGTGGGTTAACTTCCCACAGCTTCTTGAGGAAAATCAGACGCTCGCGGTCGTCTCGTGCGATGCTAGCCAGCCATGCCCAGGCCATTTCGTTGCGCGGGTCTGCCTGCAACACTTGCTGTAAGATACCCCGCGCGACATCTGGACGATTGCCGCGTGCTGCTGCAATTCCTTGTTGAAGGAGTTGGTTGATTTGATCCTGGCTCATACCAGCGTCCCCTGACCGTATACAAAAGTTACGTGTGTTCATTGTACATCAACATCCGTGCCGCTAACAATTCGCGATATGCGTAAGCTGTGCAGCCCGCGCTATACTCACCGTTATGAAAAACATGTGATAAAGGAGCGTGGTGAAATGGTCGAGATGTGGCGCTTGTTTGTGGCGCTTGATCTGCCGCCTGAAATTGTCGGTGCGCTGACGCAGATGCAAGAGTGGCTCAAGGGGCGCACACCAGGGAAAACTGTGCGTTGGGTCAAGCCTAACAGTGTGCATCTGACGCTCAAATTCTTGGGTGATGTGCCCGTTGCACGACGTGAGACGTTGCAGGATGCGTTGACACAGGCCGTGCAAGATCGGGGACCGTTCACGTTGGCAGCGGGCGGGTTGGGCTGTTTTCCGAATTTCAATCGTCCGCGCGTGACGTGGGTGGGGTTGCACCGTGATCTGAATGCGCTGCACGCGCTGCGGGATGCGGTCGAAGCGCACATCGCGCCGTTGGGCTACCCGACCGAAAACCGCCCGTTTCATCCCCATTTAACGTTGGGGCGTGTGCATCGTGAGGCCAGTCGGGATGCGGTGCGGGCGTTGGGTAAACTTATCGCCGAGAGTGGTTTTAAGGATCGTTATGACTGGCAGGCTAATGCTGTGACACTGTTCCGCAGCGAACTTAAACCGGGCGGTGCGGTGTATACGCCGTTATTTCATGCTGCGTTGGATGGGTAGCTCACACTGGCGCAGGGAAGAAGTCGTGATACAATGAGCAGCACATTGACGTTTGGGTTGTGATTAGGAGGGTATTCCACTGGAACCTGTAGAACTTGCGCGGTTGATTGCTGATCTGGCGTCTGACAAAAAGGCTGAAAACATCGTGCTGATGGATATGCGGCAGGTGTCGCCGGTGACGGACTTTTTCATTATCCTGAGCGCCACCTCTGCCCGGCAACTTAAAGCTATCATTGAACACGTTGGCGATGAAACTAAGCAGCAACACCAGGTGCGACCCTGGCATGTTGAAGGCGAAGCCGGCAATGGGTGGGTGCTGATGGATTACGGCGATGTGGTGGTGCATGGTTTTATGTCCGAAACACGCCTCTTTTACGATCTGGAAGGCTTGTGGCGCGCAGCCCCTGTAGTAGTGCGTATTCAGTAGTGAGCTGCTTTTCCTCACTGTAGCAAAAAGAAAGCGCGAGCCGTCAATCAAGGCGTCTCGCGCAACGATGATGCGTATGGAGCGTTGATCGCTTGATCCCTACTCAAAAATCCAGGGATCGGTGTCGCGTGTCCAGCCCTCGACGAGTTCTTCCGGCTTGAAAAACCGTGACACCTCGGCTATACCGTTCTCAACCGTATCAGAACCATGCACGAGATTACGACCAATCATCATGCCGAAGTCGCCGCGAATTGACCCGGCAGTGGCTTCGACTGGTTTGGTTGCGCCGATGGTGTTGCGTGCGATCTGGATCGCTTCTTTGCCTTCCAACGCGATCACAACGACCGGCCCGGAGATAATGTAGTTTATCAAATCTTCGTAAAATGGCTTGGTTTTATGAATGCTGTAGTGCTTGCTGGCGAGTGCCCGGTCGATCTGCATAAACTTCATGCCAAGCATGCGCAGACCGCGATTTTCAAAGCGCCGAATGATCTCTCCGGTCAGCCCGCGCTGCACGGCATCTGGTTTGATAATGATCAGTGTGCGTTCCACAAGTCCTCCTGTGACAGTGTTAATGTGACATAAAAGCGGGCCGGGTGATGAACCCAGCCCGTCGTCATTTATAGTACCACAGCCCCTTCAGCGCGTCAGCCCCGATTTAGAGTTGATCGAGCGCGTTACGGTAGGCGTTGAGGGCATCTTGCAGCATTCCGCGTCGCATCAGCGCATCGCCCAACAATCGTTGCATACGTGGTGTTTCGGGATGCTCAGCGACCATGTTTTGTAGATCATCGGTCACATCTTGCAGCAATTGCCCCGCATCGATCAGCATCTCGTAGTGATCCATGCTGGATTCGGGCTGCTGATTGGCGTGCAATGCACGGGCCAGTCCCAGACGCGAGGGATAGTCGTTGGCATCTTGTTCGAGACGCTCGCGATACTGGGCGAACAGCTCGCCTGCGGGCAGCGGCGCGGCGGCGACCGGCGCACGCAGTTCCGGCTCAATCTCGGCATACGTTGGTACGGGAGCGGGCGCTTCGAGTGCTGGCACAGGCTCCGGTGGCGCTACTTGCATGGCTGGTACGGGCATTGTTTCCACTTCTGGTTCCGGTATTTCAAACTCAGCAGCGGGTTCCTCTGCCCTTTCTTCTTCCATACCCGCCAACCATTCTGGCACAGCGTCGTCTGCTGCGGCTTCTGGGGCCAACCATGCCGGGACATCACCGGCAACGGCAGGCTCCTCAGCGGGTTCTTCTTCCATGTCGCGCAACCATTCTGGCATGGCGCTGTCGTCTACTGTTGCTGTTTCCTCAGCCGCTTCTTCTGCCAACCAGCCCGGCACATCTACAGGTTCCGCTGCCGCCAACGCTGGTTCACCTGCCACAGGACGCGCGATTTCTTCTGCTGGCGACTCGCCAATTTCGGGTGTTTCGGCTGCTGCTTGCGCGACTGCTTCGGTATACCAGTCCGGTTCTTCGTCTTCACCGGCCAATTTGCGCTCGTATTCTGCATCCAGTGCTTCGGCGAGTGTGTCGGGTTCGTCCAATTCGAAGTCACCGGCTATGAACGCGGCCAATTCTGAATCCGGCAATCCGGTGTCAATCGCCGCTGCTACAGGTTCTGGCGTTTCTTCCCAGAGTGAATCGACATCTTCGCCGAGCGAGACTTCGGTCAGATCAACGGGGATGAAGTCTGTTGCATCCTCAGTGTCGGGTTCGCTCAGCCAATCAGATAGTGCTTCGTCTTCTGCAACTAACGCCTCGGCTTCAGCGCCAAATATGGCATCTGTTGCGTCAACCGCATCTTCTTCCGATGTCTGCCGCATTTCCTCCAGCCAGTCCGGGAGTACGGCGGGTTCTGCCGCTGTGATTTCGGCAGGCGTTGCGTCTTCTGCTACCACAGCTACGTCCTGGCTATCACGCGTTTCAGCCAGCGAGCGTGCTTGACGTTTCAACCAGGCTAATTCTTGATGCGGTGTTAGCGTGCCTTCCGCTTGCGCGCGTACAATATCCTCGTCGGACATCCCGGCTAGCGGGTCGTCGTCGGCCATTGTAGTTGGGGCAGGTGCTACATCCTCAACTGCCGTAAGTTCTTCAATCACCTCATCTTCAAAGCTCAGGAAGTCTGCGACATCCTCATCGGGTTCAGCGGCCAAATCTTCCAGCCACGATAATCCCTCGTCGTCGTCATCAAACGCCATAATTGCGTCTAGTTCTGCTTCCTCTTCTGCTGCTTGATCGGGCGGCAGAATGCTCAGCGGATCATATTCTACATATCCCGGCTCATCTACTACTGTATCAGCCGGTATTTCTGGCACATCAACCTCGGCAGGGGTGAGCAATTCTTCATCGTTCGCGCCCTGTCGTCTTGCCAGCGTTTCCAGCCACTCCATCGGCTCAGCGCCTTCAAGCATTTCTTCCGCTTCGGCTTCAACCTCGGCTGCGAAGTCTGTGTCATCTACTGCCATGACCGGTGCTTCAGCGAACTCGACTGGTTCGGGTTCCTCGACAGGCGCTTCATCCTGTACCGGTTCTTGTTCTGCGCCATCTTTCATCTCGCGGGCGCTGCGGCTGCCCTCGAACGGCACATACCCCGGCGCGTCCACAACTGCATCGGCGGAGATCTCATCAATTGATGCGTTCGCACTGGTGGTTAATTCTGATGCATCTACGCCTTGCCGTGCAGCGAGACTTTCCAGGAACAGCATGGGGTCCATTCCGCCGAGTGGATCGTCGTCGTCAGCGACGGTGGCCGCTTGTGCCGGTTCTAGTTCAGGATCGGGGGGGGCAGCCTCGGCTGCTAGTGCTGGCTCATCGAAAGCTTCGAGATCAGCGAACATGTCATCTTCTGCTTCGTCGGGTCTGAGGTCTTCGAGTTCCCCCAGCGCTTCAAGTCCATCATCTGGTTGCATGGTGAGATCGTCTAACCAGTTTATCTCATCATCGCCAGCCACTGCTGCGGACTCCAAATCAGCCAACGCTTCTTCCATGCCACTATCCGCGGCTGCGAGTTCGACAGGTTCCTCGGCTGACGGTTCTGGTGTGGGGTCTTCCGCTTGTGGCGCTTCTTGTTCTGCGGTTTCTTTCATTTCGCGGGCGCTACGACTGCCCTCGAAAGGAACATACCCCGGCTCATCCACCTGTGCGTTTTCAGGTACTGGGATGTCAACATCAGCATCGGTGGTCAACTCGTCATCCCCAACACCCTGCCGTTTAGCCAAGCTTTCGAGCCAGGCCATTTGTTCCTCAACGGACATACTATCGAAATCGGGGAACTCGTCGCCCATGTTATCGGGGGGCGGTACCATACCACTTCCTCCTCAGGGTGTTAACGACAACTAAAGTTAATTTTCGGTGTCGTCATTATCCTCTTCAAAAACATCACGCAGCCATTCCGGTGTCTGTGACGCGGATTCGGACTGAGAGCCTACCTCATTTTCGTCCGACAGATCACGTTCTTTGGGACGCCGCAACCATACGGGGAGGACTTCTTCGAACCCGAAATCGTCCGGCACGTCATCCTCATCGTCCTCAAAATCGAATGCGAGATCATTCTCGTCGGGACTGACGTCATCCGTCGTTGTGCTGCTTGGCACAGAGTCAATCTCATCTAACACCGTCTCTGGTGTAGAGTCTGGTATGTCTGTGTCTTCTCTAGTATGAGGCAGATTGACAGGTTCCGCAAGCGCCGGTGTGGGTTCGTCAGCTACTTCAGTATCATCTGTTTCAAACAGCGCAAAGTCATCTGTTTCAGCATCATCGAATGTATCGAATTCAAATGTATCTGCTTGCGGCTCAGCGAAGGTCAGTGCGTTGTCTTGTGGCGCTTCGAACGCAGATTCGAAGGCAATGTCATCAGATTCTTCGTCACCGTCGAACAAGTCTAGCGCTGCGTCAAGATCGATGGCTGCATCACTTGGTGTGTCAGTGTCTACTGCGTCAGCTTCGGCATAAGACTTGTCTTCGGCCTGCGCGCTAGCGGTTTCGCTGACTGCGGTCAACCAGTCTTCTTCCATCGCGGGTGGAAGATCGCCTATTTCTTCATCTAGTGGTCCGGTATCCAGTTCAGGCTCAGCAACCAGGGATGGATCGAGTTTGTCAGCTTCGGATTCCGTGATTGCCAACAACCAATTGGGCATTGGTCCGTCGTCTTCGTCCTCAGCTTCTTCCACAATTGCTACAGTGTCTTCTTCGACGGAATAATCGTCTTCCTCAATGTCAGCAAAGGCGTCTGGCTGTGTTTCATCCGTATCTAGCATTAGCTCGCCTGTATCTTGATCATCTGAAGCGGGAACTGCCAAATCTTCAACGGCTTCTGCATCGAGAATGCGGGTTGCACCGTCATCCTCATCGGGTTCGTCACTCAATAGGCGTGTGGCATCAAAATCTGTTGCAGGTTCATGTTCGGGAGGCAGTTCTTCGCCCGTGAAAGCGCCCATCCAATCCGGGCTTTCATTTGGTTGTAGGATACCGGTCTGTTGCGCTGTGGCATATTGCGGAACCTGATCTTCGCTGCCGCCCTCGAAGGGATCGTATGGTTGAGACAGCATAGCATCAATGTTATCGTCGCTATCATCCTGTTCTTCAGCGGGTTTGTGACTTTCCAGCCGGGCCAGAACTTCACTATACGGTTCCTCGGCAGCTACGCGTTCTTCAAAGTCACTGGGCGGCAGCGCCAGGGTCGCATAATCATCGTCAGCAGCACTCTCGCTCTCGGCTTCCGCATCGAGGTGCGGCATTGCGTCTGAGATGGGGGCTGGAGCCACTGCTGCGCTGATTTCAGTGGCAGGCGCAGCGGGTGACTCGTCAAACATGCTGGCGAATTCGGCATCTTCGGGAGTGCCTGTCGTTTCCTCTGCAAGCGCATCATCAAACATGCTGGCGAATTCGGCGTCATCCTCGTCCAACGTGTCAAATGTGTCCGCAATCTGTTCCGCTGGTTGATCGGCAGTCTCAAACATGGCGTCCAGGTCCAATGCCTCGCTCACTGCGTCTTCTGCTGCTGGATCGCCAAATATATCTGCTATATCACCGGTGGCGGGAGACTCTGCCGGACTTTCCTCAAATGCTGTTTCAAGGTCTGCCACAGGTGCGCTGGCTTGTGGCGTGCTATCCGGCACGCTTGTTAACTCTGGCTCGTCAGTATCGGAAAGCGCATCTAACCAGTCTTCTTGTGTGGCTTCTGCGCGCAGCCAGTCGAGTTCGGCCTCGTCGTCGCCCGTGTCATCATCTGGAGTGAGGTCTGTGCCTGATGCCAACGTATCCCAATCGCCCAGCGGCGTGTCCGTGCTTTTCGTTGCTGGTGCAGCTGTATCAAACAATGTGTCCAGCGCGTCTTCTTGCGCGGGTGGGGTGCGATCAGAGGCGGGTTCAGGCGCGGTCTCAGCTAACCATTCTGGTATATCTGAGGCGGGTTCAATTTCCTCATCTTGTACAGGTAATGTGTCCTGCGCTGGCTGATCAGGAATGTCTGAGGGGCCAGCCAGTGCTGCGAATAGAACTTCGTCATCCGTACCAACCAGGCTATCGCCATCGAGCGCTGCATCTGGCACAGTGTGTTGATCCGGGGTTTTGTCGTCTGCGTCTCCGGGCATGTCAGCGGCCATGAGCACTTCCTCTAATCCTGTTTCGTCGACTTCATCCAGTGCATTCAGCCAGTCATCTACTTCAGATGCAGCCGCGTCTTCTGTTTCATCTTCTAGCGCAGAGGCCGCGTTTGCCGCACCTGGCAACCATTCGGGCGGTGATACGGGCTGTTGTGCTTCGTCGGCTGTATCCGCGTCGAAGGCGCTTGCACCAGCAGCGTCCAGTGCATCGTGGACTGCTGTAGATGCGTCTTGCTCTGGCGCAAAGAAATCATATTCCGGCTCAGCCATCCAGTCTAACGCATCATCTGCGGTGGAGGGTGGTGTTGTTTCCTGCTCAGTGACAGCGGGTGGTGTGATCTCGTCCCCAACGGCTTCAATGTCCAGGTCTGCGTCGGCGAGTGTCAAAAACTCTGGTTCGTCCTGTGTGTCTATGTCTGACAGGTCTTCGGAGCGTTCATCCTCAGCTTTTATTGCGGTGTCGAAAAGATCGTCGAGATTTTCTGCTTCCGCCCGCATGTCGTCTGTCGCGTCAGAGGGGCTAGCAGGCTCGTCGGCATCGTAACCGGATAGCCAATCAGGGGGCGTGGGTTCGTGTTCGGTTGCTTTAACACTGGCGCTCTCTTGTTCGGCCAACTGCGCATCCATCTCGGCTAAGAGTTCTGTGAATCCGCTTGATGTAGGGGGCGCGTCTAATTCGTCTGTGACTGTTTCGTCGGACGGGTGATCCAGAACCGCAAAGGGATCATCGTCAACGCCCGCTTCGACTCTCAGGTCATCAAGACTGGACAAGTCGGTATCATCCAGCGGGTCTGGTTGTGCCTGATCCGGTGTAGGAGCTGCATCTTGTAACCAATCCGGCACATCGGTGGGTTCGAGGGCCGGTTCAGCTGCCGCACCAGCCATGAAATCGTCGAAGGCAGCAGCATCGTCTGCGGTGGGCTGCGGGGGTTCAGGGGTAGGGGCGTCGCCCAGCCAATCAGGGATGTCGGCTGGTTCAAGGCCGGGTTCGGGAGCCGCACCAGCCATGAAATCGTCGAAGGCAGCAGCATCGTCAGTTGCGGGCTGCGGGGGTTCAGGGGTAGGGGCGTCGCCCATCCAATCAGGGATGTCGGCTGGTTCAAGGCCGGGTTCGGGAGCCGCATCAGCCATGAAGTCGTCGAAGACTGCTGCATCGTCCATGTTGGGCAGTGCGGTGTCACTTGACCAATCGGGTACGTCGGACGCTTCGGATTGATCTTTGGCGGCGACATCAGCCAACAAGTCGTCAAACCCAGCCATTGCTGCGCCTGAGGAGGTATCTTGTTCTGCTGCTTCGGGCCACTCTGCCGCAGGAGATGGTGTTTCCGGCTCAGCGGTGTCTTCTGCGCTTGGTATTTCACTCAGCCAGTCGGAAAACTCGGCTTCTGGCTCGTCTGCCGCATCGGTCCCTATGCCTACAAAGGGGTCAGCGGGTATTGCTACGCCATCGCCAAAGGGCGCTTCAGAATCGAAGGGCGCGGCAGCAGTACCAATATCGAATGGGCCTGGTCCCAGATCGCCGAGAGCTTCATCTGTATCACCTAACTCGTCTAACCAGGTTGGGGATTCGCCGGACTGTTCGGCGTCTGAATATAGATCTACGTCGAGTTGGGGCAGCACGTTGGTGTCTGGAGCATCGGAATCTGGTTGCAGAATCTCGCGTGCTGCGTAGGGGTCTACGGCTGCAATGCGATCCAGGAATATCTGGGCGTCATTTGGACGTTCGTGTTGCAGCCACAGTCGTGCGAGGATGCGGTTGGCTGCCAGACAGTACGGCAGTTTCTTCAGCATCGCGACAGCAATTTCACCAGCGTCTATGGGGTGTTGTGTTTCCCACATGGTTTCGGCGAACAGTAGTTGCAGATCAACACGATCGGGAG